>CALBHM010000409.1 GCA_937892835.1 uncultured Ruminococcus sp.
TTTTCTGACATTATATTCTCCTAAATCTCTCATAAATAAATCCAATCATAGTTATTTTATAATAAATTTATGAAAAATGCAAGATAATTGATTGACTTTAATATCAACAATACGTTATACTTTAAATTACAAAAACATTCGGGAGGTTATTTCCTTGAAAAAAGGTTCGCAATATTTATGGTACAGCCACCCTGCGACTGCATGGGTCGAGGCTTTACCTATCGGCAACGGCAGCCTTGGCGCAATGGTGTTCGGCGGCGTTGAAACTGAAACGCTCGGTCTTAATCTTGATACGCTTTGGTCGGGTTCATGCCACGGCTATAAGGTAGAAAACAAGGTTGAGCACTTCAAAAAAGGCCGAGAGCTTATACTTGAGGATAAAAAAATCGAGGCAAGAGATTATATCGAAGAAAACTTCCATGGTGATCCGTCGGAATGGTATCTTCAACTCGGCAAGCTCATGATAACTTCAATGAAGAACATGTGCCCGAGGGATTACATCCGTGACCTTGACCTTGAAACCGGAATTGCCACGGTCAGCTACAATTCAAGCGAGACTAACTATGCCCGCGAGAGCTTCATCAGCTTTCCCGACAATGTGCTTGTCTACAGAATGACGGCAGAGGGCAAAAACAAGCTCGATTTCAAGGCTATGGTTGACTGTGATCTCCGCAACGAGGTCACAACTGACGGCAATGCATATTTCCTTGACGGCATTGCTCCGTCTCATATCGAAGAAAACGACGGCAACCCCATCTGCACATATGAGGACGGCGAAAGACAGGGAATCAGCTTCCGCTGTGCATTTAAAATAGATACCGACGGTAAGGTCAAAGCAAACAAGAATCATCTTCACGTTACCGACGCAACATATGCAACGATTTATCTGACTGCGGAGGACAATTTTGAGAGCTGGAACAAGTCAGTTACTCAGTCGCAGAAGGACTATAAGAGCATCTGCGTTTCTCGTCTTGACAACGCAATAAGCAAGGGCTTTGATACGGTCAAGGCTGATCATATAAATGATTTCAGCCCGTATTTCAACCGTGTTTCGATCGATCTCGGCGAGAGCAAGAAGGACAATGTTCCAACAGACCGCAGAATTCACGACTTCCTCCACAGCAGGAAGAACGACAACAATCTCTACTGCCTGCTTTTCAACTACGGCCGCTATCTTACAATTTCCGCTTCCCGTGAAGGCTCGCAGGCGATGACTCTGCAGGGAATCTGGACATTCACAATGTGCTCACCGTGGCGTTCAAACTATACTGTTAATATCAACACGGAGATGAACTACTGGCCGACCATGATGTGCTCGCTGCCCGAGATGAATATGCCGCTCATTAAGTTTATCGGCGAAATTGCGGAATCGGGCAAGGAAACAGCAAAGCAATTCTACGGCGTTGACGGCACATGCTGCCACCACAACGTTGACCTTTGGAGAATTACAACTCCATCGGGAGGAAATCCCGTTTGGTCGTTCTGGCCGATGGCAGGCGCATGGTTCTGCCGCCACCTTTATGAATATTACGAGTACACTCTCGACAAGAATTATCTTGAAAAAACAGCAGTTCCCATCATGGAGGAAAACGCACGCTTCTGCCTTGACATGCTCATCGACGATGGCAACGGATATCTTATTCTCTGTCCCTCGACCTCACCCGAAAACGAGTACATGGTAAAGGGCAAGGAAACCTCCGTCAGCAAGACTACATACATGACAATGGAAATTGTCACGGATCTTTTCACAAATCTTCGATCGGCATATGATGTGCTCGGCATCGAGAATGACATCAGCCGCAGAATCGACGAGGCTCTCCCCCGTCTGCTTCCCTTCAAACAGGGCAAGGACGGCGGACTTATGGAATGGTACTATGACGAAAAGGGATTCGACAAGCATCACCGTCATGTTTCACACCTTTACGCTCTGCACCCGGCAAATCTTATTGACGTTGAGCGCACACCGGAGCTCGCTTCCTACGCTAAAAAGACACTCGAAAACAGAGGAGACGGCGGCACAGGCTGGAGCTTGGGCTGGAAAATCAATTTCTGGGCAAGACTGCGTGATAAGAACAAGGTCATCAAGCTCATAAACAATCAGCTTCGCTATATCCCGGTCAAGTATAAGAGAGGCCGAGGCGGCACATTCCCGAACATGTTCGACGCTCATCCGCCGTTCCAGATCGACGGCAACTTCGGTGCAACGGCAGGTATCGCACAGGCACTCATGCAGAGCTTCGGCAACCGCATTATAATTCTTCCGGCTCTCCCCGACGAATGGGCAAACGGCCACATTCACGGCCTTACGGCAAAGGGCGGAGTTAAGGTCGATATTGACTGGGCCGACGGCAAGCTGACAAAGCTCACGCTTGACGGCAATGGTGAATTTGAAATTGTCTACAACGATCAATCTAAGCTCGTCACACTTGACGGCAAAAAGGATGTCGATTTCTGATGCTCGCCGATCTTTACGACTTTGACAAAACGGTTTTTAACGGTGAATCAGGCAGTGAATTTTGGCTTTTCTGTCTGAAACGCCATCCGTCAATTATACGATTTATCCCCAAACAGGCCTTCGGACTTTTCGGTCATTACGTCTTTCACAAAATAAGCAAGAAGCGTTCTAAAGAGCTATTCTATTCTTATCTTAAGGCGATCGACGCAGAAAAGGAAGCTGAGCTTTTTTGGCAGAAAAAAGCAGTCAAAATGAACGACTGGTTCAAGCCTCTTGAGCATGATGTCAAAACGGTTGTCTGCTCCGCCTCCCCTGTTTTTCAAATCAAGCCCATTTGCGATAAGCTCGGAGTCGACCTCCTTGTTGCGACGAAGATGAATCCATTAACAGGCCTTATTGATGGCGAAAACTGCAAGAACACCGAAAAGGTTCGCCGCTTGGAAAAGGAAGCCGCCGATTACGAATTCCGTGACGTTTATACGGACAATCTCACTTCAGACAGACCCATTTTGGAGCTTGCGGCAAGGAACAAATTTCATATTCAGAACGGAAAGCGCTTCCAAATTTAGACATTTCATAACAAAAATATAATAAAATTAACACAGTTTCGTTTTCCCCTTGAAAAAACTTCTTTTAAATGATAGAATTAGCTTGAAATTTAATTCAAATGAGGTGTGTCAATGGTAAAAAAAGAAAACAAAGCTTTAAAATATGCTTCTTTGATTTTCGGCATAGTTACGATTGCTTATATGTGGCTGTATGACAGGCTTCTTGAGCCTAATCCGCTTTACGGCGACCGTGCTTCAACGGCAAGCAATGTCGGCAGAGATCACTGGATCGCTTTTATATTTTGGGGAATGCTTATTGCAGCCTCAGTCGTATTAAATCTTAACTATTCTCTCGAAAAATTCAACGTTGAGCACAAGTTTCCGAAAGCACTTTCAATAGTTGCACTTTTCGCCATGTTCGGCGTGGTCATGTGCAAGAACGAGAAGCTGAAAAGATTTACGCTTATACTTAATTATGAAACATATACCGCCCCGTCGTACACAAGCGACTATGCGGATCAAACGCTGGACACGCAAACGAACCTGATAAACTTTTTCTTATCAAAAAAAAGCTTACACTCTGCTTTCGCCGTGCTGTTCGGCATATGCATTGCAACGGCGGTAATTTACTTCCTTGTTTACAAGGCAAGAACTAACAAAAAATTCTTCAATCTTACAATTGCATTTTTCCTTTGGATTTGCTTCGCGGCAATTTATCTCAAGGTAAGACTTGGCGGAACAGCCGAAATAGTTGTTCTTACGCTGACAATGATTCCTATGCTCATAGTCAACCACACGAGGATTATGGAAACTCCCGAGGAACACGTTGAATGCATTGAAACGGAAGAAATAAAGAATTAAAACCAAGAAAGGCATGCAATCTAAATCTGATTTAGATTCTGCCTTTTTTATTTTAGGAGGTTAATTTATAATGAAATACAGCACCAAATTCATTTCGGCGACAAAGGAATACTGCGAATTTCTGCATTTTGTTCCTGCACCGTATCTCAGAAGGACATTTGAAGTCGATTTTGTTCCCGAAAATGCGGAAATGCTTGTAACAGGTCTCGGCTTCTATGAGTTTTGGCTCAATGGCGAGCACCTTACAAAGGGCTGTCTTGCCCCATACATCTCCAATCCGAACGACCTGATTTATTACGACCGCTATGACCTCACTGGTAAGCTAAAAAAAGGCAAGAACGTTATTGCCTTCGCCCTTGGCAACGGTTTACAAAACCCGATTGGCGGCGAGGTTTGGGATTTTCAGCTCGCACGCTGGAGAAGCGCACCGAAGCTCGCTTTATGCTTTGAATGTTCGGGAGAAGGCAAGAAAATAAGCTTTGAGGCCGATGAAAGCTTCAAGGTTCACGCTTCACCGATTTATTTTGACGACATGCGCTGCGGAGAACGCTACGACGCAAGAAATGAAATTGACGGCTGGAATCTTCCCGATTTTGATGACAGCGAATGGAGCAACGCTATCTCCGTTGACGCTCCGTCGGGCGAATGTCTCGAGGGCAGCCATGCGCTTATCAAAAAAATCCGTGAGCTCAAGCCTGTTAAATTCTATAAGGGTCATATTTCTGCATTTGCTCACCCGAGAGAGCATCTTCCAAAGCACATTCTTCCCGAGGAGGAATATTGCAACGACGGCTACATATATGATTTCGGCGAGAATATCACGGGTATTGTCCGTCTGAAAATCAAAGGCCGCAAGGGTCAGAAAATTGTCATGTCCTGCGGCGAAAGTCTCTTTGACGGCGGACTTGACATGCAAAACATCTGTGAATTTCAGCCAATCGGCATGACACAGGTTCAGGTTTATATCTGCAAGGGCGATGGCGAGGAAATCTGGGAGCCGATGTTCTGCTACCATGGCTTCCAATACTGCTTTGTTACGGGAATCGACGACGATCAGGCAACCGAGGATCTGCTCACCTATGTTGTAATGCATGCCGACGTGCCGCAAATCGGCGGCTTTAGCTGCTCCGATGAGCTTGTCAACAAGCTCCAGGACGCAACGCTGAGAAGTGACCTTGCGAATATGTTCTATTTTCCAACCGACTGTCCCCACCGTGAAAAGAACGGCTGGACGGGCGACGCTCACCTTTCCGCAGAACAGTTCATGATGAATCTCGGCGCAGAAAATACGCTTCGTGAATGGCTTCACAGCGTCAGAAAATCGCAGGACGAAAGAGGCGCACTCCCCGGAATCGTACCAACCTCGGGCTGGGGCTTTGAGTGGGGCAACGGCCCGGCATGGGATGCCGTTCTGACCGAGCTGCCCTACAGAATGTGGCAATACAGGGGTGACAAAAAGGTTCTTGAGGAAAACGCAACAGCTATTTTCCGCTATGTTTCGTACCTCTCGACAAGACTTGATGAGAAGGGTCTTATTCATATCGGTCTCGGCGACTGGCTTCCCGTTGACAACGTTAAACCGTGTCCGCTCGAGGTTACCGATACGCTTGTATCAATGGGCATTTGTGAAAAAGCGGCAGAAATTTTCCGAGTATGTGATATGCCGCTTCGTGCCGAATTCGCTCAGAAGCTTCATGACGAACTTCGTGCAAGCTTCCGTGAACATCTTATTGACGATAACCTTCTTGTTTACGGCAATCATCAGACCACTCAGGCGGCAGCCATTTACTATGGTGCATTTGACGAAAATGAAAAAGAAAAAGCTTTTGCTCATCTGCTCGAGCTTATTCATAACGCAAACGACAATATGACCGTCGGCATTATCGGCGCAAGAACAATGTTCCATGTTCTCGCCGAGTTCGGCTACGAGGAGCTTGCACTCCACATGATAGCAAAACCCAATTATCCGTCCTTTGCAAGCTGGATAACGGAATATAACGCAAACACACTCTTTGAATGTATCACTCACACTCCGCCGAACGGATTCTCGCACAATCATCATTTCTTTGGCGACATTTCGGCATGGTTCATCAAAAATCTTGCCGGTATAATTCCGAATGCGGACGTTTGTGACCCGAATTATGTTGTCATATCCCCTGCTTTCGTCGGCTCGCTGAGCTATGCCGAGGGTTGGTACACCGCTCCGACCGGAAAAATTTCCGTACGCTGGGAGCGCATAGGTGATGAAATCAAACTGAATATTACCGTTCCGGACGGAATAAAGGGCAAAATAAAGCTCCGCCACGGTGCAAAATTTGCAGGCGGCGAAGATGAAATTGATATTCAAAGCGGAGAGTTTATTGTGAAGTGAATTGCTTCATAATTTCAAAAAAGTTGATTAAAGTAAACTTTAAGGTGCGATGTGAACATCGACCCGAAATCGGAAGAAAACAGATACTTACAGGTGAAGTTCATGCTTAAAAAATAGTTTATAAAATGCAATAATCCCCGAAAGCACATTGTAACGCTTTCGGGGATAACTTTTATCAATCCTTTTTACAGAACAGCTTATTGTTCTCGGAGAAAATTTCAAACGCATCGTGGACGACCTCAAGCTCGCAGTCACGGTGCAGTCCGCCGAACTCGCCGTCCAGCGTCCACGGAACATCCTGATTGCAAGTAATCTTGACCTTTTTCGTCTTAACGAGCATCATCTGAACTCCGTCATAATCCTGGGCTATGGCTTTTTTCAGCATCTTCACGGCGTCGATATTTCGCTTCAAGCCCTTAACCATAAACAGCTCCAGATAGCCGTCGTTGAGCTTGACATCCTGATGGTCGAATTTAAAAAGTCCGGCAACAGATGTGGAATTTGAAATTGAGCCGAAATAGAAATCGTCCTCAACAACTCCGTCGTCGTATTCAATCTTCATATGTATCGGTTTAAATCCCAAAAGCATCGGAATGAAACGGACAACAAATCCGTTGATCATATATGCGGCATGACCGAACATATTTTTTAACTTCTGAGGTGTGCTGTAGGAAAGGTCGGTTGCAATTCCGAACGAGGCGATATATGTAAAATATTTGCCGTCCAATGTACCGAGGTCGTAGCTGTTTTTCTTCCCGCTCTGTATCAGATCCGCCGAAGCACCGAGCTCTGTAGGAATACCGAGAGTGTTTGCCAAATCATTGGTTGAGCCTGACGGAATATAGCCTACGGGAATCTTCTTGTCGAGCTTCATCAAACCGTTGATAACCTCATTGAGCGTTCCGTCGCCGCCACAGCAAAGAATAACATCATATGCTGCGCCCTCGTCCTTAACTATGGTGGTTGCATCGCCCTGACAGCGTGTTGTTCTTATATCGGTCTCCCATTCGGGCGGAGAAAACTTTTTGACAATCTCCAGCGCACCTAAACGCTTATTGTTACGGCCGGCACACGGATTGACTATCAAAAGTGCTTTCTTGCTGTCCATAAATACAACCCACCCTTTCACACCGCAATTTGTGCGGTATTGCTTTAAACATAATAATTATACCAAATCGGTCCCGATTTCGTCAATGCCTTTTGCGACGAAAAAGTGAAATTGACCTAATTTAAAAATTTATTCGCAGAATGAGAAAAACAAATAAATAATTATGTTAAATTTACTTAATTTTGTTGACATATTTGTCGAATATTGGTAATATATATAATAAAAATTTGAGGAGATGATTTCATGGATTTGGGAAAAATTATCGAGAAAAAACGCGATGCGGCTAAATATATGGTTAAGGAGATTACATATATTTGCAAAAATATCGAAAAGCGTGACCCCGGCTCGATAGGAGAGAAAAAAGCTTGTGAATACATGGCAAAGGTGCTTAAAAACGACTGCGGCTGCGAACGTGCCGACGTCGAGTCTTTTAAGGAAAATCCCGGTTCATTTTACGGCTGGATGTTCTTTACAATAACATTTGTACTTGCGGCAATAGTGCTCTATTTCTTCGCCCCTGTCGTTTCGGTGGCTCTCATCGTTGTAGGACTTATTTTAGCAGTGCTTCAGTTTGGACTTTATATCAAAACTGTTGATAAGTTCTTCCCCGAAAAGACAGGCCACAACGTAACGGCAATCAAAAAGTGTAAGGGCGAAACCAAAAGAAGAATCATCTTCAACGGACATCCCGATGCGGCTTGGGAATGGCCGGTAAACTATGCTCTCGGCGGCGTAGGCTTTGAAGCTCACGCTATAGTAGGCTTTGCAGGTGCATTCTATTATCTTATACTCGCAATCATTCAGCTCGCTCAGAACGGCTCAATCGGCGCAGACATTTCAACGCCACTCGGTAAGGCAGGTCTTGTCGGCCTTATTTTCGTCCCGTTCCTCGTAGGTCTCTATTTCATGGTAAACTACAGACGTGTTGTTGACGGCGCAAATGATAACCTCAGCGGCTGCTATATGGGTATTGCTCTTCTCAAAGCTCTCAAGGATGAGGGAATTGAGTTTGAAAATACGGAGCTTGGCGTTGTTCTCACCGGCTCGGAGGAAGCAGGTCTCCGAGGCGCAAAGGCATGGTGCGAGGCTCACAAGGACGAGTTTAACGATGTTCCGACCTTCATCTTCTCTTATGATACGATTCATGACCCCAAATTTCTCATGGTTAACTACCGTGACCTTAACGGAACGGTTAAGGCTGACAAGGAGGCTTCCGACCTCTTTATGGAAGCTGCCGATGAGCTTGGAATTCAGTGCAAAAAAGGCATGGTTCCTCCCCTTGGCGGAGCAACCGACAGTGCAGCCTTCGCTCAGGGCGGATTCAGAGCAGCAGGTATTACCGGGCTCAACCACAAGCTTGAGTCTTACTATCACACAAGACGTGACAGCTACGACAACATGAACCTTGACGGACTTGCAGATTGCTTTGCAGCAACGGTTCGTGTTCTCGAAAAATTTGACGAGGGCGCAAAACAGTAAATTGACCCAAAATGATCTGTCGTCTTTTTGACGGCAGATTTTTTCTGTTCCGACGCAGTTTACTGTTGTTTTTTCACTGCGATTGTTATATAATATCTACATATACATTTCGGAGTGATAACTTGAAAAAGAAGAAATTAATTATACCCCTGCTTGTTTTATCGCTTCTTGTTCCGACATGGTATGTCAACAATTATTCCCTAAAACTTACAGAGCAAACGATTTATTCCGAAAAGGTCGGCAATGATATTAAAATTGCAGTTATTTCCGACCTGCACGGAGAAAGCCTTGGCAAAAATAACAGCAAAATAACAGGTCTTATAAATGAACAAAATCCCGATCTGATATTCGTCCTCGGCGATATGTACACTCAGAATCACTACGAGCAGATTGATACTGCCGTTGAGCTTGTCGAAAATCTTTCCGAGATAGCCGACACTTATGTCGTCACAGGCGATCATGACACAGATCAGAAATATACGGATAAATTGAATTCGCTCCAAAACGTTCATCTGATGAACTATAAAAAAGCGGATTTGAGCATAAACGGCACGGATATAACTATCTATGGCATTGATAATGTATATTTCTCGCCGACATTTGACCTGCACAACGAGTTTGATGAGCCGGATTCAAAAAGGCTCAACATACTTCTCGCACATATTCCCGAGACTGAATATTTTGAGAATTTCGGAGCCGACATCATATTTAGCGGCGACACCCACGGCGGTATGATACGTCTGCCGTTCATAGGGCCGCTTTACTACAACGGATATGTCCTGCCTAAGCTGACATATTCCGACAGAATAACAGATAAAGGACTATATTCCTTTAATGATAAGCAAATTTTCGTAACCTCAGGCATCGGCAACTACCCCGTACCGTTGAGATTTCTCAATCGCCCCGAGGTATGTATGATAACATTAAAAAAGGAGACTGCAAAATGAGCTACGCCGACAAACTTTTCATTGATATGTGCAATAATATTCTTGAAAACGGAACCGACACCAAGGGTGAAAAGGTTCGTCCTCACTGGGCAGACGGCACACCTGCCTACACACAGAAGCTTTTCTGCGTTGTAAACCGCTATGATCTCAAAAAGGAATTCCCAGCCCTTACGCTTCGCCGCACAGCGCTTAAATCCTGCGTTGACGAAATACTGTGGATATGGCAGAAAAAATCAAACAACATCCATGACCTGCACTCACACATTTGGGATTCATGGGCGGACGAGAACGGTTCTATCGGCAAGGCCTACGGCTATCAGCTCGGAGTAAAGCATAAATACAAAGAGGGCATGTTCGATCAGGTTGACCGAGTAATATATGACCTCAAAAACAATCCGTTCAGCCGCAGAATCATGACAAATATCTACAACCATCATGACCTCAGCGAGATGGGTCTTTACCCCTGCGCCTACTCAATGACATTCAATGTCACAGAAGGTGAAAACGGAAAGCTTGTCCTTAACGGAATTCTCAATCAGCGCAGCCAGGACGTTCTGACTGCCAACAACTGGAACGTAGTTCAATACAGCGTACTGATGCATATGCTTGCACAGGTATGCGACATGGAGGTCGGCGAGTTTGTTCATGTCATAGCCGACGCACATATCTATGACAGACACATTCCGCTTGTCAAGGAGCTTATCACCCGTGAACCTCTCCCCGCTCCGACATTCTGGCTCAATCCGGAAATTAAGGATTTTTACGAGTTCACAACGGATGATGTTCGCCTCGATAACTATGAGACGCACGAGCAAATCAAAAATATTCCCGTTGCGATATGAGGTGACAATATGAAGCTTATTGCGGCAGTTGACAATGAATGGAACATCGGCAACAAGGGTGGCTTGCTCTTTTCGCTGCCCGACGATATGAAGTTTTTCCGCACAACAACTTCCGGCAAGGTTGTTGTAATGGGCAGAAAAACGCTTGAATCCTTCCCCGGCTCTAAGCCGTTGAAGAACAGAGTTAATATTGTTCTTTCGAGGAACAAGCACGACGTTGAGGGCGCAGAATTCGTAACAAGCGTTGAGGAATTACTAAACGAGCTCAAAAAATATGAATCCGACGATGTTTACGTTATCGGCGGAGCGCAGATTTATTCCCTGCTTCTCCCCTATTGCGATACGGCTCTGATAACACACGTTGACGCCGTTGCAAGCGAAGCGGATTCTAAGTTTCCCGAGCTGAATGCCGATGAATGGGTAATCACAGAGCAATCCGACGTTCATGAAAATAATGGAATTGAGTTCCGCTTCACGACCTACAAGAGGACGAAATAATGTTTAGCGGCAAAATGAAAGCCGTCACATTCAGCTACGACGACGGCGTTACGCAGGATATTCGATTGGTCGAAATTCTCAATCGCTACGGATTGAAAGCAACGTTTAACCTCAATTCAGAACTACTCGGCAAAGACGAAAGCCTTGATATTCTCGGTAAGAAAATATCGCATTGCAAGCTTCAGTCGCATGAAATAACCGGAGTTTACAAAGGTCATGAAATTGCAGCGCACACCCTCACCCACCCCGATATGACGGAGATGGCGGCTGATGAAGTCCTCCGACAGGTCGAGCAGGATCGTCTTAATCTCAGTGAGCTTTCCGGATCCGAGGTGATCGGGATGGCC
Organism: uncultured Ruminococcus sp.; assembly: GCA_937892835.1. Classification (GTDB taxonomy): domain Bacteria; phylum Bacillota; class Clostridia; order Oscillospirales; family Acutalibacteraceae; genus CAG-488. Next base: position 11,457 of record CALBHM010000409.1, read on the forward strand.
TATCCCGGCAGACAGCCGAATTATAATTCAAGAATTGCTCAGATAATCGAGAATAGCACAGGCATAAAATACGCTCGTACAACGATATGCAGCAATGATTTTTCACCACAGCGTGACCTTTATGAATTTCACCCGTCAGTTTTTCACAGAAATTGGGAGCAGCTTTATAATCTTGCAGAAAAGTTTATTGAGGTTGAGCCGACAAGTGAAAAGATTTTCTATATCTGGGGACATTCATACGAATTTGACATTAACGAAGAATGGGATAAATTCGAGAAATTTTGCAAATTCATCTCAAACCGAAGCGATATATTCTACGGAACAAATAAAGAAATTTTACTGTAAAGAAGGCTGTGGCACAATGTTTGCCACAGCCTGATTTTTTTGCAAAAAAAGAGACAAGCCTTTCGACCTGTCTCTTATAGGTGAATAATTTAATTATTCGTTGATAGCAGTAACAACGCCTGAACCGACTGTACGTCCACCCTCACGGATAGCGAAACGAAGACCTTCTTCGATAGCGATAGGTGTGATAAGCTCAACAGTCATATCAACGTTATCGCCGGGGCGGCACATCTCTGTTCCCTCAGGAAGAGTGATAACACCTGTAACGTCTGTTGTTCTGAAATAGAACTGAGGACGATAGTTGTTGAAGAACGGAGTGTGACGGCCACCCTCGTCCTTAGTCAGAACGTAAACCTGACCTGAGAACTTTGTGTGAGGATGAATTGAACCGGGCTTAGAAAGAACCTGGCCACGCTCGATGTCTGTTCTCTGGATACCACGAAGAAGAGCACCGATGTTGTCGCCTGCCTCAGCATAGTCGAGGAGCTTACGGAACATTTCGATACCTGTAACAACAGTCTTCTTCTTCTCGTCGGAAAGACCAACGATTTCAACTTCGTCAGACATCTTGAGCTGTCCACGCTCAACTCTACCTGTAGCAACTGTACCACGGCCTGTGATTGTGAATACATCCTCAACAGGCATAAGGAACGGAAGGTCAGCCTTACGGTCAGGAGTCGGGATGTAGTTATCAACAGCATCCATGAGCTCCCAAATGCAAGCAAGCTCAGGAGCGTTTACATCGTCTCCGTCATACTCAAGAGCCTTAAGAGCAGAACCCTTGATGATCGGTGTGTCATCGCCCGGGAAATCGTACTCGTTAAGAGTCTCACGGATTTCCATCTCAACAAGCTCGATAAGCTCAGGATCGTCAACCTGGTCGATCTTGTTCATGAATACGATGATGTAAGGAACGCCAACCTGACGAGCAAGAAGAAGGTGCTCCTTGGTCTGAGC
>CALBHM010000410.1 GCA_937892835.1 uncultured Ruminococcus sp.
CCCTGCAGGGGAGGCAAGAAAATCTGCATTGAACTTTTACTTTTATCAAACCTTCAAGGTGTGAAAAATAACACTTCGCATAGGCGTGGATAGAGCACAATTCATAGGGGTCAATGCCCACATTGACCCAAGGGCATCGTTGTACCCGTACAAAAAAGACTGAAGCCGAAGCCTCAGTCTTAGTATATGCAATTATTTCTTCTTTTTCGCTTTAGATACCTTATTTACCGCAACGGCCGCCGCAGTAACAGCCGCAACCGTGCCGATCGCCGTGCCGTAAACCTTGAGCTTCATATCTTGTCTGTCGGTAACGTGTCTCATGTACGGGTCAAGGCTCTTGCTCTTGAGGCCGAAATCCTTGAAATGATACATCTTTGTTTGAACATTTTCAATGTTGTTCTCATCAAGGGTGATCATTCTTACGCCCGGACGGCATCCGTCCGTGTAAACTCGGAAGCTTGCCGTTTTGCACTGGCCGAGCATGATTCCGTCAACAAAGCCGACAAAGTCGTTCATGTGATCGTGACCGAAGAATGCGCCGAGAACGTCACCTGTCTCTTTCCATGCCGCAAACTCGCCGCCGTTGAAATCGGGAACTGCCGGAGCTTCACCGAGGTAGCCCTCAACCTGCTGCTTGAGAACATAATACTTGTCGCTGTAGGTCTTATGGCCTTGAACGCTGTCGAGTCTTTCATATGGCTTTGCCTCTCTGAGAAGCTCGTATTCCTCGGGAACGGGAATGTGTTGGAAAACAAGTGACGGAATAAGCTTGCCGCCGTTTTTATCTGCAAGCTCCTTAGCAGTCTTTTTGTACCATTCAAGCTGATCCTCGTGAACAACATCGTAATAGGACTTTGACCGATCCTCATAAAGATTATGACTATCGATGAACCAAAGGTTGAACATATCCTTTTCGCCGTCATGTGACTTGATGATAATATTATGATTGCCACAGCCTGAAATGCTGTCGTCGGCATTGAATGCGTAGCAGTTTTCATGCTCCTGATAGAGCTTGAGCTGAGTTTCAAGCGGAACATCGCATTCACGGTCGTGATTGCCGAAAACAAGGTCGAACGGAATCTCATTGACCGAAACGGGGTAGGTGATACGGCTGATTATCGACCTCATTTGGCTCTCCGTTTCCGCTCTCGCATTGTCGCCGAGATAGATTACAAGGTCAGGCTTTAACTCGCCGACAGCCTTTGTAAGAAGATTGAGCGTGTCGTCAACCTTTGCCGCAGCGTTGTCGCTCTTTGTGTCATAGTAGTCATGAAGGTCGCCGACGAGCATAATTTTAAATTTTCCGTCTTTATTAAAACGCAAGGGTTCTTTTTTCATAAATTTGCCTCCGTTGTATTTTAATTCTATATAATTATACAACCGAGACAATGTTCTTGTCAATAAACATAGGCGATTATTTTGTATAATGGGTACAATAAAAACATAATTGTGGAGAAAGTTTTGTTAAGTGGCTGCCGGGGCGGCAGGAATTATCTCAATGGTTTGATAAAGGCACATTCCGTAGCGGTCGATGACCACATCGACCCAGAGGTCAGAAGAAAATATTCTCGGCACCCGTGTAGGGGAGCTGTCAGCGTAGCTGACTGAGGGGTTTCTTGAAGTTAGCTGAAATTTATTGAATTATTTAATCTTTATCCCTACCGGCTCTCCGAGCCACCGTCTCGCTCCGGCTCTGAACGTCCACCGGACGTTCATTCACTACCTTCGCGCCGCTTTGCTACCTTAAAACATTTAAGGGAAGGCTGAACGGGACGCAAATTTCGTGATTAAACTTAAAGTCAACAGAAACTGATTAAGCCTCCCCTTGGTTGAATCAAGGGGAGGTGTCGTCCTTGACGACGGACCTTACGGCGAAGTTCGATAAAGGCACATTCCGTAGCGGTCGATGACCACATCGACCCAAAACAAATAGAAACTTCTTGTAATTCATCACTCCACCGTTACGCTCTTGGCAAGGTTTCTTGGCTTGTCGATCGGGCAACTACGCTTGAGTGCGGTGTAATACGCCAAAAGCTGCATAGGAATTACCTCGAGCATGGGCATGAAAAGGTCGGGCGCATCGGGCACGGTTATATCACCGCCCTCGTCCGAAACGGTTATTGTCTTTCCGGTTCTCGCCTTAACCTCGTTGATGTTAGATATCGTTTTGCTTTTCAACTCGTCAACACAGCACAGCGCAACGGTCAGGCTGTCCTTATCAATTAAAGATATAGTTCCGTGCTTCAGCTCGCCCGCAGCATAGGCTTCACATGGGATATATGAAATTTCTTTGAGTTTCAACGACGCTTCCATTGCCGCACAGTAGTCGACACCTCTTCCGATGAAGCAGATATAGCTTGATCGGTCGGCGATATCGGCAAACGGTTTGATCCTCTCAGGCTCGGAGAGAATCGCTTCAATTTTATCAGGAATCGATTTCAGCTCCTCAACCAGCTCTGCGGCTTCACGGCGGCTTATTGCTCCGTCGGCCTCGGCAAGGCGTATCGCAAGTGCATAGACAACGGCGAGCTGAGCGGAATACGCCTTCGTCGTCGCAACCGCAATTTCCCGTCCGGCCTTGGTCAGAACAACGTTTTTGCACTCCTGCGCAATAGTGCTGTTCTCAACGTTGACAATGCCGATGACCTTTGCACCCTTCTCCTGAGCTATTCGCATGGCGGCAAGCGTGTCGGCGGTTTCACCGCTCTGACTGATGATTATAACAAGTGTTTTTTCGTCAAGGTGAGGGTGCATATAGCGAAATTCCGACGCAATAACCGCCTGAGAATGCCGTTTGAAAAGCTGTTCGCAGGCGTATGCACCAACTGCGCCGACGTGATAAGCCGAGCCGCAGGCAACGAAAACAATATGGTCGAGCGCATTGATTTCCGCCCTCGTCATGTGAAGCCCCTTGAATTTCAGTCTGCCTGTTTCGCAGA
>CALBHM010000411.1 GCA_937892835.1 uncultured Ruminococcus sp.
CCGAAACAAAGGCTCTCCAGGAAGGCAAGGATTACGTTGTTGGCCTTGGTCCGCGCCGTATGAACTATGCAGAGAAGAGAGTTCTCAAGAAGATCAAGTATCTTGTTGAGCTTAGCAATGCAAACTCATCTTCCGCAAGCTAAACAGAACATAAATAATTTCAACCGCTTCGTAATGAGGCGGTTGTTTTTTTATGCCCTTTTCATGCCTAATTGTTAACAAATTGTAAACAAATTCGTTTTTTTGCAAATCCATAACCCTAAAAGGTTATGAATTGCCTGTTTTTTAACTAAGGTTGAGAGGTAACTCTCACAAAACGGTTAACCGTAAAAAATGAAAGGAAGTTTTTATGGCACTTGAAGAAAAAGAAAAGCTGTTTTGTTTATTCTTTTCTCTGACAAGGGACGCACGAGCCTCGGCGGCCAAGGCGGGCTACGGAATCAAGTCTCGCAAGGCAGGCCCGGCCATGCTGGAACGCAAGGACATCAAAAAAGAAATCGAGCGGCTTGATAAGCTGAGAAGCATCAACCGTGATGAGATTATCGCAGGATATCGTCAGCTCGCATTCGGGAATATTTCGGATGCCGTCAGACTGGCATATTCGGATGACAAGCCGATGCTTGGGGCGGAAAAGCTTGACCTTTTCAATGTCAGCGAAATCAAACGTCCAAAGGGCGGCGGTCTCGAAATTAAATTTTTTGATCGACTTAAGGCGTTGGAGCATCTGGAGCAGCTTTGCTCCGGCGGAGACGAGGACAGTGCTCTCCCCTTTTACAAGGCACTTGAAAACAGCGCAGCCAAGATGAGGAAGGATAAACTTGAGTAGCTCACTTTCATCATTCAGGGATTTTTCCGAAAAGCAGCTTCAGGTAATGACATGGTGGTGTCAAAATTCAGATAAAAACCAGTATGATGCTATTATCTGTGACGGAGCTGTTCGTTCGGGAAAAACAGTATGTATGTCTCTTTCTTTTATTGCCTGGTCGTTTTATGAATTTTCCGACACATCTTTTGCAATATGCGGGAAAACCATAGCATCACTAAAGAGGAATGTCATTGTTCCGCTAAATACAATATTGTCTTCCCTCGGTTTTTCCGTGAAATTAAAATCGTCACAAAATTATATTGAAATGACCTACAAGGACAGAGTAAACCGTTTTTACCTTTTCGGCGGAAAAGATGAAGGCTCAGCGGCTTTGATTCAGGGCATGACGCTCGGCGGCGTTCTGCTCGACGAGGTGGCTCTTATGCCACGTTCGTTTGTTGAGCAGGCAATCGCAAGGTGTTCGCTCGACGGCTCAAAGCTGTGGTTCAACTGCAACCCTGAGCATCCGATGCACTGGTTCTACCGTGAATGGATTCTCAAGGCAAAAAAGAAGAACTGCCTTTATCTTCACTTCACAATGCGTGACAATCCGTCGCTGACCGAGAAGATAATTCGACGCTACGAAAGCCTTTACTCGGGTGCTTTCTACAAAAGATTTGTCGAGGGCAAATGGGTTGCGGCTCAGGGCGTTGTTTATCCGATGTTCAACGAGGAAATCCACGTCACCGTTTCTCCCGAAATCGACTGTTTCAATCGTTTTTTCATCTCCTGTGACTACGGCACGGTCAACCCGTGTTCGTTCGGTCTTTGGGGTGAATACGAAAAGAAATGGTACAGAATCCGTGAATACTACTTTGATTCACGAAAAAAAGGAGAGCAACGGACGGATGCCGAGCATTATGAAGAGCTTGAAAGGCTTGCCGATGATCTCGATATTGAGGCGGTCATCGTTGACCCGTCGGCAGCGAGCTTCATTCAATGCATTCGCAGAAAAGGACGCTTCACGGTGATACCGGCCAAAAACGACGTTGTTGACGGAATCAGGCAGGTATCCGATGCCCTAAAGCAACGGGTGATTTATTTCTCGCCCGAGTGCAAGGACACGCTCCGTGAATTTTCGCTTTACAAGTGGGACGACAAAGCGGTTCGGGACGCACCACGCAAGGAAAATGACCATGCAATGGACGATCTGAGATACTTCGTTACTACGGCGTTGAATGCGCCCGAAAACGACTTTTTCGTTATGAGCGTTTCAAGATAACGCCTATCGCAACCGCCGAAAATTGCATTTTCAAATAAACGGCGGTTGCTTCCACACAAAAGAAAGGAGAATTTCAGTGGGAATATTTAAAAAAATATCCGCTGCAAAAACTGCGGTCTCAGCACCGCAAACCTACAAGAAAAATCCTTTCACTCTTCTTGACAGCTACACACCCCTCTCGTCAATGCAAAACAGTCTTTACCGTGAGCTTCGTGAGGCAATTCCGATTGTGG
>CALBHM010000412.1 GCA_937892835.1 uncultured Ruminococcus sp.
GACAATATTATTACAATGAGAAACGGCAGATACGTTATCCCCGTCAGGAATGAGTACAGGGGAGAGGTGCCCGGTCTTGTGCATGACACCTCGTCGAGCGGTGCAACGGTTTTCATTGAGCCGATGCCGATAGTTGAGGCAAATAACCAGATTAAGCTCCTCAAAAATAAGGAGGAGGACGAGATTGACCGCATACTTGCCGAGCTTTCGGCGAATGTCGGCAGCTTCGCAAATTCAATTAAAAGCAGTTACGAATGTGCGGTTGAGCTGAATCTTATTTTCGCAAAGGCTCAGCTTGCTTATGCCATGAGAGCGAGCGTTCCTCAAATAAATAACGAGGGCATAATTGAATTGAGACGTGCTAGACACCCGCTTATCGACAAGAATAAGGTCGTACCCGTCGATATCAGTCTCGGCACGGAATTTGATACAATAGTTATCACAGGCCCGAACACGGGCGGTAAAACCGTTTCGATAAAGACTATCGGTCTTATGTCGCTGATGGCAATGTGCGGTCTTATGCTCCCTGTTGACGACAGAAGCAGGATATCGGTCTTTGACCATGTGCTCGCCGATATCGGCGACGAGCAGAGCATTGAGCAGTCGCTTTCAACATTCTCGTCGCACATGACGAAGATAGTTAAAATTCTCGAGCTTGCCGACGATAAGAGCCTTGTGCTTATAGACGAGCTTGGTGCAGGTACAGACCCGATCGAGGGTGCTGCGCTTGCTGTTTCGATTCTTGAACAGCTCAGAAATCAGGGCGCAAAGATTGCGGCGACAACTCACTATGCCGAGCTTAAATCATACGCCTTGCAGACTCCGGGTGTAATTAACGGCAGCTGTGAATTTGACGTTCAGTCGCTCAAGCCGACATACAGACTTCTTATCGGTATACCCGGCAGATCAAATGCTTTTGCAATTTCAAAAAGGCTCGGAATCAGCGATGAAATAATCGAGCACGCTCAGGAGCTTGTTTCAAACGAAAATGTTCGCTTTGAGGACGTTGTTGACCGGCTTGAGCAGAGCCGTGCGAAGATGGAAAAAGAGCGTGAGGAAGCGAGAAAAATCCGCGAAGAGGCTGACCGTGAGCTTGAAAAGGCTCAGAAGCTGAAAGCGGATATTGAAACGCTCAGGCAAAAGGAGCTTGAGGATGCCAAGGGTCAGGCGGTAAGGATAACCGAGCAGGCGAAGCGTGAGGCTTATCAGCTGCTCAATGACCTTGAAATGCTCAAAAAGCAGCAGGCCAAGGAGAAGAACGCCGCCGAGATGGCTCGCCGTGCAAGAGCGGTCATAAAAAAAGATCTTAACGCAATAGATACGGCGTCCGACCCGATAGTTTCTCTCGGCAATGACGAGGACTACGTTCTGCCCCGTCCGCTTAAAATCGGCGATACTGTAATAATTGCCGATATCGGAAACGAAGCGACTGTTGTTACGCTTAAAGATAAAAAAGGCCTTGTTACCGTTCAGATGGGAACGATGAAAACAAGGGTCAAGGAAGAAAAACTGCGGCTTATCGAGAAGAAAAAGAGCGTTGAAAAGAAACGCTCCGTTGCCACCGGCAGAATGGAAAGCCGCATGAATATGAAGGCTCAGACCAGCGTTGACCTTCGAGGAATGACGGTCGAGGAGGGCATATTGGAGCTTGACCGCTACATTGACCATGCGCTTAGAATGGGTATAAACGAATTCACGGTAATCCACGGTAAGGGCACAGGTGTTCTGCGTTCGGCCGTCAGGGATTATCTGAAAAAATCAAAGTATGTTAAAACTTCACGTCTCGGCACGTTCGGAGAAGGAGAGGACGGAGTAAGCATTGTCACACTCAAATAGCAAGGATAAATTATTAATGGCGTTCGCAATGCTTGTTTTCGGCACTTTAGGACCCTTTATAAACAATATTAATTTTCCATCGTCGTTTATTTCTTTTACGAGGGCACTCATAGGCAGCCTTTTTATCGGCATATTTATGGCGGTCAGCGGTCACGGCTTTGACGGAAAGGCGATAGTGAAAAATTTGAAGCTACTCATTCCGTCAGGTATAGCGATGGCTTTTAACTGGATTTGCCTTTTTGAGGCCTACAGATTCACGGGCGTTACGGTCGCAACGCTGTGCTATTATATGGCACCGGATATCGTTGTTGTGGTTTCTCCGTTTATTCTCAAGGAGCGGCTGACGGCGGTTAAGGGCGTGAGCGTTATTGTGGCCGTCATAGGAGCGGTGCTCATCTCGGGAGTTGTCACGGGTGCGACAAAGAGCGTTAAAGGAATCCTTTTCGGACTTGCCGCCGCCGCTTTATACAGCACGGTTATTGTTATCAACAAGTTCGTCCGTGAGCTTTCGCCTGTTGAGACGACGTTCGTTCAGCTCGCCGTTGCCGCAGTTACGATGATTCCGTATGTTCTGTTGACCGAGGATGTGA
>CALBHM010000413.1 GCA_937892835.1 uncultured Ruminococcus sp.
CACGGCTGTGTTCTCGGCGTCGGCGAGGCACTCTCACAGGCAGAGCATTCAATAAAGGTTATGCAGGGCAGAAACGAGCAGGGTATGGCTCAGGCTGCAACGGCATATGCCAAGATGAATAACAGACTCAAAATCATACCCTGTATGTCGTCGATAGGCCCCGGTGCGGCAAATATGGTTACTGCTGCGGCTACTGCCACGGTCAACAATATTCCGCTGCTCCTTTTCATGGGCGACACATTCGCAAGCCGTCAGCCGGACCCCGTTCTTCAGCAGGTTGAGCAGCTCCATGACGGTACATGCACAACGAACGACGCTTTCAGAGCGGTAACACGTTATTTTGACCGCATTACCCGTCCCGAGATGGTTATGACGGCTCTCACAAACGCTATGAGAGTTCTCACCGACCCGGCTCACACGGGTGCGGCGGCGATAGCTCTTTGCCAGGACGTTCAGGGCGAAAGCTATGATTATCCTGTTGAATTTTTCAGAAAAAGAGTTCATTTCATTCCCCGACAGATTCCGTGTGACTATGAGGTCAAAGCGGTTGCCGAGGAGATTAAAAAGAGCAAGAAGCCCCTTGTTATTGTCGGCGGCGGCGTAAGATATTCGTTCGCAGGCGAGCAGGTTAAGGCTTTTTGCGAGAAGCATAACATTCCGTTCTCCGAGACTCAGGCAGGTAAGAGTGCTATCGAATCAAGCCATTATCTCAATGTCGGCGGTATCGGCGTAACAGGTAATTCAAGCGCAAACGTGCTTGCCAAGGACGCAGATTTGATTATCGGTATCGGAACGAAGTTCTCTGATTTTACAACCTCGTCAAAGTGGCTCTATGCCGACACGCAGGTTGTAACGATCAATGCCAGTGCATTCCACGGTGGCAAGCTTGACAGCATAAAGATGGTAGCCGATGCCAAGGAGGGCGTAACTGCTCTTGAAAAGTATCTTGACGGCTACAAATCGGCTTATACAACCGAAATTGCAGATGCAAAGGCGGATTGGAACAAGGAAATGGCTCGCCTTGCCGCAACGCACTACGGCGAGGGCTACACTCCCGAAATTCCGAACCATATGCCCGACGCAGTTGAAAGCTTCGTAAAGGCAACGGGCGGTGTCATCACTCAGACGGCGGCTCTTTCGCTTATCCGTAAGCTTATCCCGGCTGACGCTGTTGCGGTCGGTGCGGCAGGCTCGCTCCCCGGCTGTATGCAGAGAATGTGGACGACCGATAAGCTCTATTCCTACAATATGGAATACGGCTATTCCTGCATGGGCTATGAAATCGCAGGTGCGTTCGGTTCGAAGCTTGCCTGCCCCGATCAGGAGGTTTACGCTTTCACCGGCGACGGCAGCTACAACATGCTTCATTCCGAGATGCTGACTGCATTGCAGGAGGGCAAAAAGATTAACGTCATGCTCTTTGATAACGCATCGTTCGGCTGTATCAACAATCTTCAGATGGGTCAGGGTGTTAATTCGCTCTGCACCGAAGCTCGTTACCGTGACGGCGACAAACCGATTCGTGAGGGCGAGTTTATGAATATCGACTATGCCGCATGTGCAAGAGGCTACGGCTATGTCGCATACACTGCAAAGACTATGGATGAGCTTGAGGCGGCTGTGATTGATTCACTTAAGCAGACAAAGCCCGTGCTCATTGATATAAAGGTTCTTCCGAAATCCATGACGGACGGATACGGCGGCTGGTGGAATGTCGGCTGTTCGGATATCCCACGTACGGAAAAGGGTAAGGAAGCACTTGCCGAAAGAACGCAGAAGCTTTCTGAGGCTAAAAAGTATTAAGGCAACACCTTACAAAAATCTTAACTACGCAATTCTTTAACAAGGAGAGGTAACATGGACGCAAAAAAAATTAAACTCGGTATTGCACCGATTGGCTGGACAAATGACGACATGCCTGATCTCGGCAGTGAAAACACCTTTGAGCAGTGCGTAAGCGAAATGGCACTTGCAGGCTTTGAGGGCTGCGAAATCGGCAACAAATATCCCAAGACCGTTGAGGAAATGCACGAGTATCTTGATATCAGAGGACTTCAGATTGCTAACCGCTGGTTCTCATCATTCATTCTCACTAAGCCCTTTGAAGAGGTTGAAAAGGACTTCAGAGAGAACTGCGAGTTCCTTAAGGGCTGCGGAGCAAAGAGAATCGGTGCATCGGAGCAGAGCTACAGCATTCAGGGACAGATGGACACGCCTGTTTTTGAGAATAAATACGTTATGAACGATGAGGAGTGGAAGAAGTTCACAGACGGACTTTCAAAGCTCGGCAACATCGCTAAGGAATACGGCATTACGCTTGTTTATCATCATCATATGGGTACGGTTGTTCAGACAGCCGAGGAAATCGACAAGATGATGGATATGTGCGATCCCGACGCTGTTTACCTTCTCTTCGATTCAGGTCATCTCGCATATTGCGGCGAGGACTATATGGCTGTTCTCAAGAAGTATGCCAAGAGAATCAAGCACGTTCACCTCAAGGATATCCGTCCCGAGATAGTTAAGCAGGTTAAGGACGAGCACAAGTCATTCCTTCAGGGTGTACGTATGGGTGCTTTCACAGTTCCCGGCGACGGCGCAATCGACTTCAAGCCGATCTTCGATGTTCTTGATGAAACAGGCTATGAGGGCTGGATGCTCGTTGAGGCAGAGCAGGATCCCGCAATCGCAAATCCGTTCAAGTATGCAAAGATGGCAAGAGCCTACATTGCAGAAAAGGCAGGACTTTGATATAGTAAATAGGCGCCCCTTGTAGGGGAGCTGTCACGGCTTGTCCGTGACTGAGGGGTTTTATAAAAATTTTGCAGAAACTTTCCCAGCCTCCCCTTGAAGCAAGGTAGCGAAGTGTCGACACGGTAGTGAATGACAGTCCGGTGGACGTTCAGAGCCGTGGCGTGACCGAGCCGCAGCGAGACGGGGGAC
>CALBHM010000414.1 GCA_937892835.1 uncultured Ruminococcus sp.
GTTCTTCCTGCATTGTCTTTGTGTGGAAGAAAAATGCAGGAGATAGATGGTGAATATTTCTATCTATTTGACTATTTTCCCGGGAAAGCCTTAAAAAGCAACGAGATAACAGCGGATCACTGCAAAGAAATGGGAAAGGTACTTGCCGAAATCCATAGTATAGACAAAAAGTATGAAAATGAAGCTTTTTATGAAATGTCTATTGATTGGAATTTCTATCTTGCAGAAATGAAACACACCGATATGAAGTTATACGCAATGCTGAAAGACGCTTTATCTGTGATTCAAGACAGTCAAAATAAAGGTAATCAGGCACGAAAGAAACTACCCCCTATCGTGTCAATCTGTCATAACGATATGGACTGCAAAAATGTTCTCTGGAATGGGAATGATTATCGCATTATTGATTTAGAATGTTTATCTTATAATAATCCGTTTATGGAATTGTTTGAATTGGCATTGTGTTGGTCTGGGTATGAAGATTGCAAAATTGATTTTCAATTATTTAAAGCTTTTTTGCAAGGATATAAAAATGCCGGTGGGGAAATACCCATAGATTGGGAAACATTATATGACTGCAATAACGGCAGATTGGAGTGGTTAGAATATAATATTAAGCGTGTTTTAGGTATTGACTGCGGGAATGATGAAAAAGAAATTGGAATAGAACAGGTTAAAGAAACAATTCAGCACATCATTTACTATGCAAAGATGAAGAACCCAATACTTGAGCATTGTATTATATAAATTCCAATTTATCGGGGAGTGTGAGCAAAAACTCACGCTCCTTTTTTGCATTTCTATAGCCATTACACACTTGCGTGCAAACATCGAACAAACGCAGATAATTCCGTACTATCCGTTGACGAAACGTTCAAATCGTGATATAATAAATCTATAAAATTTTTGTCGGATTTCATTCGATTTTTTCCGAAAGGAGCGTATTTGTTATGATAGATCTGTTTGAGTGCTGCGGAGAAAATGCTTCGGTGGGAATAATCATTGACTTTTCCAAAGATATGGAAACATATATTGTCGGTACTCCTGCCGATATTAAGGCTTGGGCATACGGCGGTTGTCCTATGAAAGCTACAAAGGGGCTTATGTGGCATAGCAACAAGGCAGGCAATCTTGTTAAGGACATAAACCGCCTTATGAAGGTAAAATATGAGCTTAACGAGATTATGGCTCTGAGTGAAAAGCTCTGCAATGCGGACGCATTATGTGACGGCAGCTGCAACTTAGTCCTTGAGGAGCTGTCGGAGTATTACGATGTTTCCGAATACGCTAATATCGTTAAAAACTATATTATCTATTTTTTATTCAGTAAATTCAAGCTCCGTCAGCGTGATTTCAATAAAAAAATCGGGTTGTCCGTAAAGGGCAACCACGATCGTGCGGAAAAATATATAGAATTGTTCAAAGCGGATAGTGAGAAAATCTTCCGTCCGTTCATTTCGGCAAGGGCAGCGGACATTTTCGATATACGAACAGCTATACGGAGCAGCAATGATGTTTTGGACAGTTCTCTTTACAGGGTACACGATGACAGCAGGAACATTAGCCTTTATGTGGCAAATGACTCCATTCTCACTCTGCTTGATATTTACTCCGATATTATGTCCGATGCAGGTAGAATTATCACTAACTGTGAAAACTGCGGACAGCTTATGATTACAAAAAGGTCAAATGCTTCGCTTACCTGTGGCAGGACCACTTGCAAGAAAGAGCGTTTATACAAGGCAAACGATGATTACAAAAGGCGTGCTATGGCTGATCCGATAAAAGAAACCTATTTCAATTTCGACAACAAATGCAGGAGCTACCGCAAGAAGCTCTCCGGGTATCCCGAACTGCTTGAAAAATACAACAAGGCTTTTGACGAACGGCGTGAGAAAATTCGGGCTTTCAAGAGTGGTCTGACAGTCAACAGCAGCACCAAAGATATTGACCGGTACAATCAGATGTGCTTTGATGCCTGTCAGGATTTGCAGGATTTTTCTAAACGATTGAAAGCTAAAATAGTGTAAGTAAAAATCGCCTCAAATACTGAAAAACATTATAACCAACTGTTACTTTTTTTCTTTCTTCTTTTTTCTGTTCCAGTTTATTCATTACAGCAATAAGACGTTCATTGCCTTCATAGATCTTGTGAACAAGTCATCATATAGAGTTTGAGTAGTGTGCTTTGTTTTGCATTCACGCCTGTCCTCTGCTAACGATAACCAATAAACTGTGTACTTTCCGACTTCGGGATATTCCTCAAAGCCCTCCGTATATTTGCATACTCTTTCAAGGGAGTCAAGAGATTTTTCCCAAATAGCAGGAGCATTGACACTGTGCCGCATTGAATATGCTTTCGTTGAAGAACATCGGCTTTTAATGTTGCGGGGTATTTTACAGTTACAAGTGGAGAAAGTGGAGTGTTTGACAGGTACGTTAGATTATCAAAGGCTAAATGCGAGAATACAGTAAAAACACATTCGTTGTCATTCCATAAAGGCAACGAATGTGTTTTTATGATTCATGATTTTCACTAGAATAATATTCTTCGTAGAATTCCAACTCATCTTTTAATTGATTGATTTGCTCTTGTAAATCAACAATGGTTTTTTCCCTATCTCTACAACAAGTATTTGGTGGCTTTATTTTTTTCAATCCACCATAACGTTCATCTGGGTACATATTATGTAACGGATCAAGCCAAATTACATAAAAAATATTTTCATAGAAAATGCCGTGTATTCCACCTTTTGATTTTGAAATGCGTATTTGATAACATTCCTTTAATGTTACTCCATCAGGTAATTTGGACGGTGGAGTTGCATTTTCATGATTATGAACACGATAATTTCTATACCTTCCGGAAAGAAGCTCTGATTTCTTGGCAGCAGATACAATTTTTAACATATCAAAAAGCTCAGAAGACCAATTTGAACATGTAGCATCAAGATTAAAATACTCTGTAGTTTCAAGCGCCTCAAATGAAAATGAAATACATTCTTTGTTTCTAGCTAATGATACTGACGGTATTAATTGTTTTTCTTCCTTAGAAATTTGCTGTTTTGGAATTCTTGACATTATAATATTATCCCATCTTACTTCTATAATACGATTTCATACTTTCTTCGGTAATTATTGCATTACTACTCTGCCAAGGTTTTAAGCCATTACGAGCCTTTATCCATGGCTCTTCCGAATGATTAAGTATTTCAAGCTCATTGCCGCTTAATTCCCCATATGATTCATATATTTCTCTAGAAAATAATAAGAATTCTTCTGGAATATCCACAGTATCAAGAATCATAGGTATATAACTAAATCCAAATCCTCTATATTTTTGATATAAATTTGGTTGAACTGCACCATGAACCCATGCTTCAAAATTCTCATCTATTAGATTCGTGTCATATATCGCTAAATACCATGCTTTGGCATAAAAGCATAACTTCTGTAGCTTTTTATGGGTCATAGAGGATATGCTTAAAAACGCATTTGCTAAATCAAATATATCTCCTTCATGTCTTAAAATGTCATCATTTGTTGATATAAATTTAGGTGCATTATACTCAAAATCATTAAAATTGAAATCATTCATTCTCTTCAACTCCTAAAATTCCAACTGGAACTTCGCTCTCTCCTGTCAATATATGTTGAAATTCATCAGTCAACTAACATATGCAGAAAATAATGTATCATTCAAATCGTTTAGATGTTTCTTGGAATACAGAGTTTCTTCAATTGCATTCGTTTGATCCATGTATACATCTGAATCAAAGATAATTTGAAGCATTTCTTTTGTTCCTATTTTCCCCACTCCCATTGTGTATGTCAAGTTTAAACGTGATAACTTTCCTACAAGTTGTTCACGTTGTTCTCTAAAAATATGAGAATAATTGTCTACATTTTCACTTGAGTCATAATATTTGGAGTTAAAATATTTATTT
The DNA here is from genome assembly GCA_937892835.1 of uncultured Ruminococcus sp. Lineage (GTDB taxonomy): Bacteria > Bacillota > Clostridia > Oscillospirales > Acutalibacteraceae > CAG-488. Next base: position 3,948 of record CALBHM010000414.1, read on the forward strand.
ACATCAGCCACATTTTCTATTAAACATTTATTAATTTTTCTGATTCCGAGACGTTTTACTGTAAAGAAATCAATCTTATCTTTATAGATATTTGCCAGTGCTAAGAAAATCTTTGAATATTCCTCAAATAATGAGTATGATGCACAACGTACTGATAAAATAATATATGAAGCAGAGAGACTAACTGTATAATCATGCAAATCAGAATTAAAAACATATACAATTTGACTTTGAACATTCTTTATCGCCGAAGAATCACCAATAATTGTGCTTGATACACTTTCT
>CALBHM010000415.1 GCA_937892835.1 uncultured Ruminococcus sp.
AAAACGGCGGTGAGCGAGGCGGTCACGAACTGCATTGTTCACGCTTACCCCGACAGGGTGGGAAAGATTTACATATATGCGGCCGTTTATGAGGATAACTCCGTCAAGATTTCAATCAGAGACAGGGGAGTTGGAATTCCCGACGTAAAAAAGGCTATGGAGCCGCTTTTCACTACCCTCGGCGGTGAACGTGCCGGTCTCGGCTTTGCAGTTATGGAAAGCTTTATGGACAAGGTAACGGTCAGGTCAAAGGAGGGCAGCGGAACAACGGTTACAATGCTCAAAAAAATCAGCGGGCGTGAGGACAAATGATCCTTTCAAAAACCAAAAGGGACGAAATGATTGAAAGCAACATGGGCTTGGTCCATTCCTGCGCCCATAAGTTCAGCGGCAAGGGCGTAGATTACGACGACCTTTTTCAGGCAGGCTGTATTGGTCTTATCAAGGCAGTTGACAATTTTAAGGAGGAGCTTGGATTTTCCTTTTCTACCTATGCTGTGCCGGTCATTCTCGGTGAGATCAAGCGTCTTTTTCGTGACGGCGGAACTGTAAGCGTCAGCCGCTCAATTAAGGAAAAGGGCAGAAAAATCGCATGTGAACGGGATAAATTTATAAAAAAACACGATCGTGAACCGACGGTCGGTGAGCTGAGCCAAATACTCGGATATAACGAATTCGAGACGGCACAGGCGATAGCGGCTTCAATGCCGGTTATCAGCCTGACAATGAACGATGATGAATCAGATTCGCAGATTGATATACCGGTTCCCGACCATGAGGAAAGCGTTTCAATGAATCTTGCCGTGCATCAGGTCATGGAGCGGCTTGAGGAAAGAGACCGTGAGCTGATAAAGCAACGGTATTTTGCCGGGAAAACCCAAACTCAGACCGCACAGTCGCTCGGAATGACGCAGGTGCAGGTCAGCAGGAGGGAGAAGCAGATTTTGAAATTCATGAAACAAAAGCTATTATAAAAAAATGGCCGTCTGCTCGGGGAAACCAAACAGACGGTCGTTTCAATTTTTGATTATATTAGCTGTTGAATTCGGATCGAAGATGTGGATTCTGTCCGTAAGTATTCCGAGTTCAACAATCTCGTTTGTGGTCGAATCGGCTGCAACTCTCGCCGTGAGCTTTTGACCGGAATAGTCAAGATAGAGGAAGCTTTCGCTTCCCATAAGCTCGCTGACTTCCAGCTTTGCCGTCAAAACCTTGCCCGGATTATTTGCAATAAAATCAGCGTCAACTGTGACGTCCTCGGGACGGATTCCGACTTTGACGGATTTACCGTAATACTCTTTTATTTCATTTGTTTTTCCGAAAGAATCGGTGACATCAAGCTCATTTTCGGCGAGTGAAAGAATTATTTTTCCGTTCTTTGATTTTATTTCGGCGTCGAGAAAATTCATTTGCGGCGAGCCTATAAAGCCTGCGACAAACATATTTTGCGGATGCTTATAAAGATTCTGCGGTGAATCGACCTGCTGAATAACGCCGTCTTTCATTACAACGATCCTGTCGCCCATTGTCATTGCCTCGGTTTGGTCGTGGGTGACGTAAATAAATGTTGTACCCAATCGCCGGTGAAGCTTTTTTATCTCTGTTCTCATGTTCGTTCTCAGCTTTGCGTCAAGATTGGAAAGCGGCTCGTCAAGCAGAAAAACAGACGGGGAACGCACCATTGCCCGACCGAGTGCAACACGCTGACGCTGACCGCCCGAGAGTGCTCTCGGCTTCCTTTTGAGCAAGTGCTCTATATCAAGCACCTTTGCGGCTTCTCGAACACGTTTGTCGATTTCATCTTTTGAAACCTTCCTCAATTCAAGGCCGAATGCCATGTTTTTATAAACCGTCATGTGCGGATAGAGAGCGTAGCTTTGGAAAACCATTGCAATATCCCTGTCCTTAGGCGCAACATCATTCACAACACGGTTGCCGATTTTCAGCTCACCCTTTGTGATGTCCTCAAGTCCGGCAATCATTCTAAGAGTTGTTGATTTGCCGCAGCCGGACGGGCCGACAAGGATGATGAACTCCTTGTCGGCGATTTCAAGATTAAAATCATTTACCGCCGTTGTGCCGTCGTCGAATATTTTGTATACATTTTTCAAACTGATACTTGACATAACTTATCCTTTCACGGCTCCTGCAACGATGCCCTTAATAATGTATTTTTGACACGAGAGATAGAAAACGACAATCGGTATGATCGAAAGTACGAGCATTGCCATCATTGCACCCATATCGACCGAGCCGTAGCCGCCCCTGAGATACTGAACGGCTATTGGAATAGTCTTGTACTCGCTGCCGATTAAAAGATAGGGGAGCAGGTAGTCGTTCCAAATCCACATTGCGTCGAGAATTGCGACGGTTATCGCTGTCGGTTTCATTATCGGAAACACAACGTAAAAAAAGGTTTGCAGAGGATTGCAACCGTCAATCATCGCCGCCTCCTCAACCTCAAGAGGAACGGATTTCACAAAGCCGCAGAACATGAACACGGCCAAACCTGCGCCGAAGCCGAGGTAGACGATTATCAAGCCCCATGGCTTGTCAAGACCGAGATCGGCAACAGTTTTCGTCATCGTGAACATTACCATCTGAAACGGCACTATCATTGAAAAAACAAAGATATAATAAAGCACCTTTGTAAATTTATTCTTCACCCTGACAATGTACCACGCTGTCATGGACGTGAAAAGAACTATTGCGGCAACCGAGAAAACTGTTATAAACAGCGACCAGCCAAAAGCGGCCGGGAAGCCTGTCTTTTCGATTCCGCCGATGTAGTTTTCGATTCCCGAAAAGGTCTA
>CALBHM010000416.1 GCA_937892835.1 uncultured Ruminococcus sp.
TTGTGCCGGAGAACAAAACCGCCGAAAGGACAACGACGACCGAAGCGGTAACGACTACAACAAGGCCGACAACACTGGCGGCAATGCCGACGGGAATAAGGCTCAGGTTCAGTGACAGCTTCAAGGATGAATACTACATCGGCGAAAGGCTTGATACATCCGGCATAACGGCTATAGTCAGCTACTCCGACGGAACAGAAAAAAATGTTCCGATTGCCGATTGCAAGGTCACTGCGGAGGACGGCTTCGGCACAAAGGAGCGTTACGAAACAGTTAAGGTAAGCTTCGGCAATGCTTCGGAAACGTTCAGAGTAAGGGTGCTTCGCAAGGAGGACACCAAGGTGCTAAATTCCGTTTATGCGTCGTTCCCCGAGGACTTCGACTTCACGACGGAGGACTTGGATAATATAGACCTCAGCGGCATGGAGGTCTATGCGGTTTACAGCGACAGGAGCGAGAAGAAGCTCAACGACGGGGAATACACAATCAAAACGGAGAAGCTTCCTAATGGGACTGCTTTTATAACAATCACATACGAGGGAGTTTACACGACCTTCGGAATTAAGGAGGAGACAAAATGAAGAAAACACTTTCTAAGATTTTATCCGTAATGCTTGCCGTCATATCGGTTATCACTATGGCGTCTGTTGCTCAGCCTGCAATGGCATTTGAGTTCAGCGACCAAACGACTGAGGATTTTCGCTATAATTACAATTATGACGGAAAGCTTAGTATTCTCGAATATTTGAAGGACGAGGAAATCGTAACGATCCCGAATGAGATCAACGGAGTTCCCGTTTCTAAAATCGAAAAGGGTGCATTTATTAATAAAAAAGTACGCAAGGTAATTTTTTCGGAAAACATGCGTGGAATGAACAGAGAAACTTTTGTTGACTGCCTGAATCTTGAAGAGGTCGTTTTTAATGACGGTTTTGAATCAATGACGATGAAATCATTCACTAATTGTCCGTCGATAAAGACGGTTCATCTGCCGAAAAGCTGCTATGTTTTTCGCAGTAATTCTTTCTATAAATGTGACGGTATTGAGAAGTTCATTATAGAAAATTCTTTAGTACCGTCCTCGGGGGCATCGTTTTCAAACTTTTCTATGAGCGATAGAACTGTATTTATGCTCAAGGAATGGCCAAGTATTGTTATTTATTGTAACCTTGCAAACGGCGGTTACTTTTACAGCGGAAAAGAGAACGGATACTATATTTTCAAGAGCAAGGAAGCGCAGGAGGAATATTCGTCGGGCTATTTCACCTATACACTCGATGAGGATAACAATGCAGAAATCACAGGCTACACGGGACCTGCGGATGCTTCTCTTTTGGATATTCCTGCCGAGCTTGACTCACATAAGGTTGTAAGTATCGGAGCAAAGGCATTTGAAAGCAAAGTGGAAAGCAGGTATAAGTCAGTATCGAAGGACGATATCGGGAAATACACTTCAAAATATAATTTTCTTGCAGTCAAATTCCCATCAACGCTGAAAAGAATAGGTGATTTTGCTTTCACAGGCTGTACCTCGCTTGAATCTGTCAGCATTCCCGATTCGGTTGAGTACATTGGCTACGGCGCATTTGCACTTTGTACATCACTTGCAAATCCGGTTCTTCCGGCGTCGCTGAAAACGCTTTGCGGTCAGGCATTCGCATTCTGTCCGTTTGACGGTGAACTGAAGCTCCCGAACGGAATTGAATACATAGGCACGGAAGCCTTTATAAGAACATTAAGCAGCAATATTTCCGATGACATGGGAAGAATAAGCTCGGTTGAATTCCCAAAATCGTTGAAGTATATCGGGGTGAAAGCCTTTGCATATAACTCGATCGAGTCGATAAAAATCCCGAAAACTCTCAAATCGTGGGACGGTGCCATGGCATGCTGCCGATTGCTCAAAAATGTTGAACTTGAGGACGGCCGGACATCAATTGCGGCGCAGGCATTTGATGGATGTAAATCTTTGGAAAGTATCACTTTGCCCGACAGTATAAAGAGAATTGAACGAGCTGCATTTAATTATTGCCTTGAATTGAAGGAAGTTATTGTCGGCGAGAACAGCAATATTGAATTTGTAGGCGGTCGTGCCTTCGATCATACAAAAATCGCAAACGCTGATTTTGCACAAAGTGCGGAACTGGAAAGCTGTGCTTTTCGCAAGACCATGGTAACCTCGTTTGCCTTTACCAAAAATCAGAAAATTATTCCCGGATATTTATTTGCCGATTGTAAGAATCTCAGCGAGATAAGCTTTGAGGACGGGGTTGTTACGATAGGCTCGGGTGCTTTTGAAAATACGGCAGTGAAAAATGTTGTCATGCCTGATTCGATCGTTGATTTCGGAGGCAGTACATTTGAGTACTGTAAGGAGCTTGAAACTGTAGTTATCTCAAAGAATACGGAATATATCAGAGAGTGGACATTTGCAGATTGTGAGAAATTATATAAGGTCACATGGAACAGGATAGGAAACAAGGAAATATTGTATGAGGCTTTCCGATATTGTACATCATTGAAGGACTTCACATTTGAGGATATAACCTGCATTGATGAAGGCGCATTTGACGAAACGGGAATCACCGATGTTAAGCTGACACTTTCAAACCTGGATGCACAGACGGTTGGCGAGAGCAGCTTCCAATATTTCTCGCAGCTCAAAACCCTCAAGGTCGGCGGAAACGTTAAGGAAATCCGTACGCTTGCATTCGCATCCTGCGAAAACCTTGAAACGGCGGTCATTGCCGATTCTGTTGAAAAAATTGCCGATAACGCATTTGAGGCTTGCGACAAGCTTACGATTTATTG
>CALBHM010000417.1 GCA_937892835.1 uncultured Ruminococcus sp.
ACTCTACACCGTATGCGCACTTAACATGGCTCCGGCGGCAATGCTTTTCTCGCTGCCGATTGACTCTCTTGCAGCTGCAGGTGTTATCCTTTCAGACGTTTGGACGGATAACACGATCGTTGCCGTTGACTCTCTCGGTGATGAGTTCCTCAACGCTGTAAAGGACGGCGACAAGATCACCGTTAAAGAGGACGGAACGGTTATTGTTGAGTAATTTTTAAATTTTAGAGCTGTTGCAGAAAAACGGCAAGTTTCTCTGCCGCAGCTCTTTTTTTCGGAGGAAATTATGGCGAACATCAGAATAGACAACGCTTCCGATGATGCGCTGAAAATCGAGCTGGACGGCAAGGAATTTTTTATTCCCGAGGATGAAAGCATAACTGTTCCGTCCGTCGAAAAGGGAATGCACAAACTTCTTGTTTTTCGCACAAAAAGAACAGAAATAGGCGCAGATGCACACAGCGACGAGGAAAATCCGACTCAAAAGCTTTCAAGAGATGAAGAAAGCCAGTACGTGCGGCTCAGGGGTAGCTATGAGATAGATGTAATCGCTTCAAAATCTGTTTGGAGGGTGAAGCAAAAGCCGCTGCTTGTGGAAAAAACAGGAGTTGACGCACTTTTTTCGGGCTGTGAGCTTGAAGTCACCGGCGGAAGCATTGCAAGTTCACGGCAAGCCTTTGCAGACAAGAAAATCAGGCAAGATTTCTTAAAAAAACAGCTTATGGGAGCTTTTTTCCCAATCGGTATCGGAATACTGATTTTTACCGTTTTGGTGGTCGTTGCTCTTATGGCGAACATTTCGGGAAATCCGATTACGCTTGGCGGCAGAAGTTTTACCTACCCGTGGACATTCGGACTCATGGCGATTGACCTTGGTTTTATCGGATATTTCACAGCTATGCTGATTAATATTTTTTCAACTGACAAAAGATACAGATAGACCCGACAGATTTCAAACTGCCGGGTTTATATTTTCGTCAAGGTTTTATCCGATTCACCAAACTTTGATTTTTACGCAAAATAAAGTGTACAATCCTGTCGTGATATGTTATAATAAATCAAAATGTGAAAAGGAGAGCTCAAGAGTGAAAAAGAAGATTTTATCCGTTCTTTTGATTGTTGCAATGGTATTCGGCCTTTGCATGCCGATTTATGCCGCAACAACAATGAAACTGACCGGAGCGACATATCCGACAGTGTTGAAGCAGGGCGATCCTTTTGTCGCAAAGGGCGTTATAACTTCCGATTATTATATTCGTGAGGTTGTTATCGGTGTTTATAATTCGAGCGGTGCGGCTGAATTTGATTACACTGGTCTGCCGGGTGAAAAAAGCTATGATATAAACAACGTGGATTATCTTCTGTCCTTTTCAAAGCTGAAAAACGGCAGCTATACATATAAAATTGTTGCTTCCGACGATGACAGTTCAAATGTAGTTCTTCTCAACAAGAGCTTTACAGTTACATCGACGGGACAACAGACAAGCACTTTGAAAATTACAAATGCAAAATATCCGGACAAGCTTGATGTCGGAGAAGGCTTTTCCGCAACGGGAATTGTTTCTTCGAACTATAATATAACCAAAATTGTAATCGGTGCATATAAAGCGGACGGTACAAAAGGCTTTGAATATGTTACAAATCCGAATGCCAAGAGTTATGATGTAAAAGATGCCGATTACAGCCTGCCGTTCTCAAAGCTCAGTGCGGGTAGCTACACTTTCAAAATTGTTGCGAGTGACACACAAACCTCAAATGTTGAGCTTCTCAGCAAAACGTTCACGGTCGGAACAGTTTCAACAAGCACTCTGAAAATCACAAACGCAAATTTTCCGACAAAGCTTGACGTAGGCGAGGGATTTTCTGTAACGGGAGTAGTTTCTTCAAATTATAGTATTTCAGAAGTTGTAATCGGCGCATACAAGTCCGACGGTACAAAGGGCTTTGAATACACAGCAACTCCTGGATCAAAAAGCTATGATATCAGTAATGTTGATTATCTTCTCACTTTTTCAAAGCTCGGTGCAGGAACATATACATATAAAATTGTTGCGAGTGATTCGCAAACAACAAACGTTGTTCTTTTAAATAAATCATTTACAGTCGGCAGCAGTTCGTCGGTGACAAATGAGCTGAAAAAGGTTAAATGGGATGTTGCCGATATTTCTTATTGGAACAGCGATTCAATAAGCTCGTGGTCGAAAATAGCTTCTGATTTGGATGCAATCATTCTCAGGCTGGGATTTGCTTATACGGCAAGCAAAAAAATGGAAGAGGACGAAAGCTTTGCATCATATTATAATAATGCCAAAAAATATAAAATTCCTGTCGGTGTTTATTATTTCGGAGCAGCAACAACGGCCGGTGAAGCGAGCAAGGAAGCTGATTTTGTAATAAATATTCTGAAGAAATATAAATGCCAGCTTGAGATGCCGGTTTATTATGACCTTGAAACAGAGGATCAGGTGGATTTGACACAGGCGCAGTGCACGGCGGTTGCCCGTGCGTTCGGCGATAAGCTGGAGGCTGCGGGATATTTTGTCGGAATTTATTGCAACAAGTATTTTGCAAGAGATGAGCTTTATGCCTCAAAACTCTCGGACTTCCAGTTCTGGATTGCCGAATACAATTCAAGCTGTACTTACAACGGAGCTTACGGTATGTGGCAGTATACGGAAACAGGTTGGGTATCGGGTCTTGACCGAAGATGTGACAAAAATTATTGTTACTATGATTACCCGACTTATATCAAGGCGAATGGATTAAACGGTTTCATAAAGCCGCAGCCGGTTGCAAATCCTCAATTCAGTTTTAAAACGGGAACGAACCTCACTTTGAACGAATCTAAGAAAACAGTTTATTTAAAAAAAGATACGGAGCTTACGCAGAATCAGTTTATTTCAAAGTATGTTAATTATAAGGATGTAACGATTAAAGCAACAGGGCTTGCTTCGGGCAGCAAGGTTGCAACAGGCACGGCAATTTCGGCCACAGGAAACGGAAAAAGTTTTGGCCCATATACAATATGTCTTATCGGAGATATTAATTCAGATTCGAAGATTAATTCAGCCGATGCACTTTTGATTCTTCAGCACTCCGTCGGAGTAACAAATCTGAAAGGTCATAATCTGACTGCGGCAGACTGGAACAGCGACGGAAAGGTTAATTCTTCGGATGCGCTTGAAGTTTTAAGATTCTCGGTTACAAGGTGATTTTTATGAAAATTGGAATTTTTACGGACACACATTATTGCGACCTCGATTTGCTCGAGCAGGACAGGAAGCCACGCTATGCTTACGCCGCAGTGAAAAAAGCTTTTGACGATTTCAAGGCGCAGGGAGTGCAGATTGCTATTTGCTTGGGTGATCTCGTTCATTTCCATAACGGCACGGAAGAAAGTCTCAGACATCTCGAAAAAATCTCGTCGCTTATCAATTCCTACGACATTCCAACCTATCAGTGCATGGGTAACCATGACAATGAAGTGGTCAGTGCCGAGGATATGGCAAAAATAACGGGATTTCACGTTGCACCGACGACGGTTGAGGACAACGAAGTCAAACTGATTTTTCTTGATGCTTCATACACCCCGGACGGCAAGCCGTATGGCCGTGAGGATATTGATTGGACAAAGAGCTATGTTCCGAAATCCGAGCTTGCTTGGCTTGAAGAACAGCTCAACACGGATAAGAGAAAAATTGTGTTCACTCATCAAAATATAGATACCAATGTCGAATGTCATCATATCGTTTCAAATGCGGACGAGGTGAACGATATAATTGCAAAGCACGGTGTTTCGCATGTATATCAGGGTCATTACCACTACGGTGCGGAGAATATCATTAACGGTATTCCGTATACAACGCTTCGTGCGATGTGCATCGGTGAGGAAACAAATTATCTTATAGCAGAGGTTTAATATGTCGGTTGAGGAGCTTGTACGTTTTATTTTTGAAATGGTGGGAACGGTTGCTTTTGCGATATCGGGGGCGATGGTTGCCATAAAGAAAAGGGTAGATATTTTCGGTGTTATCGTTCTCAGTGCCATGACGGCACTCGGCGGAGGAATTGTCAGGGATATTCTTATCGGCCATTTGCCGCCGACGATGTTCTCGGATTACAGATATGTTATGGTTGCGGTTATTACGTCTGTGATTGTATTTATTGTGGCATTTATTTTTCGTGATTCGTACCGTAGAAGCGAGAAGACTGTGGATGCGGTCAATAACGTTTTTGATGCACTTGGTCTCGGCGTTTTCACTGTTATGGGTGCAAAGGTTGCTATTGAATCGGGATTCACGGTCAATGGAATTCTTGTTGTCTGTCTTGCCGTTGTAACAGGTGTCGGCGGCGGACTGATTCGTGACGTTATGCTTATGGAAATTCCGTTTGTGCTCAAGAAAAGAATATACGCCGTTGCCTCGATTATCGGCGGAACAGCGTATCATCTGATGTATATTCACAACGTTAATGTTAAGGCGGCATCGGTTATTGCTGTGTTGATTGTATTCACAGTCAGAATCCTTGCAACCGTGTTTAAACTCGACTTGCCGAAGGTAAAATTCCCGAAGGAAGAAAAGTCTATATAATCCGATACATAAAAAATGACCTCCTCTTGAATGAGGAGGTCTTATTATATCTGCGGTTTATTTCTTGATAGCGTTCTTGATTACCTTCGGAAGAAGGACGAAGAGGTACTTAACAAGCATATCTACAATAGCTTTTACAAAGTTTGTAACGTATGCGCTGATATTTGAAACGTTATCGGTCGGGAGGTCTTCATAATCCTCTGCCGGCTTATTCTGTCCGACATCCTTTTTGATGGCGTACTTATCAATGAGTGTTATCTCCTGAGTTTCGTCATCAACAAGGTAGGATTTCATAACGAGCTTGCCGCCGTCAATCTCTGTTGTCATGAAGCAGCCGCCCATGTCTCTCGTTGAAAGGCGGAAATCGCAACATTCCGGAATAGGATCAATAGCGTCATAAACTCTGTATCTCTTTGTACCTGCTGTAGCCGGAACAATATGAACAGCACCGTCCGGATTAAGTGCAAATGTTGTTTCCTCGCCGTTGAACATTTCTGTTACATACTGAACGTTCTCAACGACCTTGTCACCCTTAACCTGCTTTGATCTGTAGTAAACATGATCGTGACCTGCCTGTACAATGTCAATATCAAGCTCATCAAAGAGAGGAAGAAGAACATCTCTCATGATGATTGTGTCGGGTTTGTTGATGTTTTTGCCCTCGGAGTATGAAGCTCTGTGCATGAGAACGATTTTCCAGTCGGCGTCGGTTTTGCTCATGTCGTTAACAAGCCAGTTTCTCTGAGACTGTGTCATCGGATACATATCATTTGTGTTGATAACAGCGAAATGAGCGTTGCCGTAATCAAATGAATAGTAAACGCCGTTAACCCAGTTTGTGTTGGACTCGGTGTTCGGGTTGCCGAGGTTAAACATGGAGTTGAAAACATTGATATTAAGCTTGTTTGTGATGTTGCCGTCATGGTTACCTGCAACGGGAGCGATTGTGGTGTTCATGTTTGCAAATGCAAAGTTCTTGAAGTACCAGTTCCACTCGTCGTTTGTGTCGTCGTTAACGAAGTCGCCGAGGTTTACCATGAACTCATAGTTCGGAAGAGTTTTAATGGCACCCTTCATTGTTTCGGCTGCGTGTGCAAAGTTTTCGTCGCTGCTTGCCTGAACGTCGGCAATGGAGATAAATGAAAACTTGCTGTCACCGTCATCAGTTTTGAATGTGCCGTTATCGCTCCAAAGATTGAGAGATCTGTCACCTACACGGTATGTATAGCTTGTACCCGGCTCAAGATCTTCAACCGTAACCTTGTGGCAGTAGAGATCACGGAACTTGTAAACATTTCCTGCCGAATACTCTGTTGCGTTATCGAAGTTGCCCTTGAAAGCCGAAGTTTTTACAATCTGTACATCGCTTCTTGTGTAGGTCTCGGTGTACCAGCAGAAGCCTCTTGAAGTCTGAGAATCGCCGTTAAAAGCACAGCTTACTCTTGTTACCGAATCCGTTGTTTCTGCCGATGATGCTATTGCCGAACAGCCGAAAATCATGCAGATGCAAAGAATTACGGAAATGATTTTTGTAGAAAATTTTTTCATTTAAAAACCTCCGTTTAAAATTGTTTTTATTTGGGATAATACCCCTATTTTCAAATGTATTATACAACAAAAGCAGTTTTTAGTCAACGTACAAAGTAACTGCTGATTTTTGTGCAAAGTGCGCAAGAAAAACCGACACAGCTGCATTGACTGTGCCGGGAGATAAACATTATTTGGTTATGCTTTCTTTGCGAAAAGATTTGCAAAGCTGAAGTTGATGTAAAACTTATTAAGCTTGTGCTCGTCATGCTTATAAAACCAGTTTACAAGCAGTCCGCCGATAACTCCGCCGAT
>CALBHM010000418.1 GCA_937892835.1 uncultured Ruminococcus sp.
GCCTGGAAGTCAGTTACAATGCTGTCCTGAAGACCGTATTTCTCAGCGATAGTCTTAACTGTTCCGTCAGCGACAAGCTCGGAAATTGCCGTGTTGACTGCTGCAACAATGTCAGAACCCTTTCTGAAAGCAATACCGTAGGATTCGTTGTCACCAAGCTTAACGTCCTTCATGATTGAAAGGTTGCTGTAGGTCTTGCCCTCAACAAGCATTGAACCGGCCATAACGTAGTCGATAACACATGCTGCAGCCTGTCCGCTCTGTACCTGAAGGAGAGCGTCGCTCTGGCTTTCAACTGGCTTATAGCTCTTGGAAAGTGTTGCATTGGCCTGGATTGCCGATTCACCTGCGGAACCCTGCTCTGCAACTATGGTCTGACCAGCAAGGCTTTCAACCGTAGTGTACTTTGTGTCCTTAACAACAATTACCTGATAGTTTGTCATGTATGCGCCGGAAACATCGGCAACGTTCTTGATTGCATCGGTGATTGTCATACCGTTCCAGATGGCGTCGATTGACTTCGTGTTAAGCTCGTTTTCTTTCTGACCCCAGGTGATTACCTTGAATTCAGCAGTAACGCCGAGCTTCTCGCATACCTTTCTTGCAAGGTCAGCGTCGAAGCCGATCCATTCGCCGTTAGTGTCTTTGTAGTCCATCGGGTCGAAATCGGTGATTCCGATAACAAGCTTTCCATTGTTCTTAACATATTCAAGGTCGCTGTCTGTCGCAGTTTTCTTATCGCCGCAGCCTGCGAAGATGAATGTCATTGCTGCCATAAGTACGGCAAGCGTGATTGCAATAATTTTTTTCATAATGTTTTCCTCCAAACTTTATTGTGGTAGTATAGTAGCACATTAGCACACTAAAGTCAAGAGCTTTTTTCAAAATATTTTAAAAAATTATTTTATTTTATATTTTTCCTTGAATTCGGATATTTTCTGAGCCTCTGCCTTTTCGTTTTTTACGGTTTTGATGTACTTATAAACAAAATATCCCGCAAAAAGAAGCCAAAGAACGGCAAGCATATACCATACTCCGTTTGAATAAACCTTATGCTCGGCAACAATAAGCACAATCTGAACGCCGCACATGAAAACGCCGAGAACGGCAAAGATGATATAAAGTATCTTTTTGCTGATAATGTCAGAAAGCTTTTCCTTTTCCATATCAACACCTCCGTATTAATTAACCATTGTAAATTTTAACATATATAAATGTATTTTGCAATAAGAATTATTTTTTGTCAATGAGTGAAAGAATTTCCCTGAATGAACTAAATTTATAATCGTAGCTGTCAACCGTGCCGAAGCCGTATGCGGCAAAGCCGAAGGGAATTCCGGCAATCGAGGCGGCGTTTTTATCGCCCTGAGTGTCACCGATATAAAGTGAATTCTTAAATCCGTGCTTTGTGATAACTTTTTTGATGTTTTCTCCCTTTGAAAGCGTCTCCGGATCTTCAAAAACAGTGTCGCAAAAATATTTACCAAGCTTGTGATATGAGAGAAAAGCGTCCATGTAGCTCTCCTGACAGTTGCTTACAACATATAATTTAAAATGCTTGCTCAATTCTGCAAGAGTTTCCTCAACACCGTCATAAAGAATTCCGCCGTGTTCTCTCAATTCACCGACGCACGCAACAGTTGCTTCATCAAAGAATCGCTCAGATAAAGCCTTGTCCATATTCGGAAAAAGCTTGTTCATCAAATCAATACGGTTAAGTCCCATGACCGAGCGAATTTGTTCATCGGTCGGCAGGGGAATGCGGTAGTTTTCGGCAACCTTCTGCCAGGACGAGGTTATACAATTCATGGAACTCCAAAGCGTTCCGTCAAGATCAAATCCGATACTGTCAAACATAATAGCACCTCCGTGTATACATATATAATACAAGCAAACGCCGGCTGTGTCAAATACTAAATAATTTCATAAATGTCAAATACTAAATAATTTCATAAAACGGTTGACAAAACTTGACCCTTGTGGTAAAATTCTAAATACCGCATATTACGGGCGTCGCTTTCGAGCGACACAAGTGATTTATTCCGCCCCACGTAGCGAGTCCATAATAAAGGAAGGTTAGTTAGAATGTACGCAATCATCGTTACCGGCGGCAAGCAGTACAAGGTTGAGGCTGGAGACACCCTCTACATTGAGAAGCTTGACGTTGAAGCTGACAGCGAAGTTGTTTTTGACAAGGTTATCGCAGTCGGTAAGGAAGATGGCATTGTTGTAGGCGCTCCGTATGTTGACGGTGCAACTGTAACGGCAAAGGCTGTCAAGAATGGCAAGGCAAAGAAGGTAGTTGTATTTACCTACAAGCCGAAGAAGAACGAGAAGCGCAAGATGGGTCACAGACAGCCCTACACTAAGGTAGAAATCTCAGCTATCAACGCATAAGCAATGATTAAAATTGATTTCTTCTGTTCGGATAAATCAATCGTGGGCTTCGCAATCAGCGGCCATTCAGGCTCGGCAGAGGCCGGTTTGGACATTATATGTTCGGCAGTTTCCTCGGCGGCTTATATGGCGGCGAATACGATTACCGAGATTGTTAAGTGCGATGCGGAGGACGATGTTTCCGACGGATTCATGAGTTTTCACGTCAAGTCAAAATTATCCGATGCGCAGCAAATTCTTGAGGGCTTAAAGCTTCATTTTGAGGCTTTAGCCGCAGATTATCCAGACAACATTAAAGTAACACTACGGAGGTGTCAAAATGCTTAAGATCAACATTCAGCTTTTCGCTCATAAGAAAGGTATGGGTTCCACCCGTAACGGCCGTGATTCCGAGTCAAAGAGACTTGGCGCAAAGCGTGCAGACGGTCAGTTTGTTCTTGCAGGTAACATCCTTTACAAGCAGCGCGGAACACACATCCATCCGGGCAACAACGTTGGCAAGGGTTCTGACGATACTCTTTTCGCTCTCATCGACGGTACTGTTAAGTACGAGCGTTGGGGCAAGGATCGCAAGAAGGTCAGCGTATATCCCGTTGAGCAGTAATCTTTATTAAGGCAAAACCGCACAAATTGAGGCGCACGCTTTGCTTGAATCTGTTTCCGCCATGCTGCACAAAAATTTCTTGACTTGCGCCAGCAAGTCTGCAAAATTTCTGTACAACCTGACGGAAAATCTTACTGCGCAATTCGTACACCCCAATTGTGCAGTGTTGCCTTAAAGAAAAGGTCGTTGAATTCTAGCAATTCAACGGTCTTTTTTCTTTGCAAAAATAATATTGTAAAAAGCGCATAGTTATGTTAAAGTAATAGAAAATATTTTTCAGGGTGAAATCATGCTTAACGAAGATGAGATAAAAAAGATTTTCGGTCAGCGATTGACCGAGGCAAGAAAGGCGTGCGGAATAACTCAGTTGAGCCTTGCCGAAAAATTGAATTACAGCGACAAAGCGGTTTCAAAATGGGAGAGAGGGGAGAGCCTGCCCGATGTTCTGACGATAATGAAAATCGGCGAAGCTCTCGGCGTTACGATGTCGTACCTTTTAGGCGAGGAGGACAAACCGAAAACCCCGGACAGAATTGTCAATGAGAAGCGTTCCAAGCGTTCGATTTCCGTGTTTGTGCCGCTTGTTTCAGCGATCGGAATTTATTTCATTGCATCGGTTTTGTTCTTAATTTTTAAGCAGATTCCGTCAGTTGCGCCGTATGCCGACTATTCGTTCCTGTTTGCACTGCCAGTTGTGTTCATCACGCTGAGCGTATTTTCTTTTATCTGGTGGCACAACATTTCACAATGCATTTGCCTGTCGCTTTTGATTTGGTCTACGTTTGCAAGCATTTACACGGCGGTCGATTTGTTCACGAATCTGCCGGATTTCAAGTACATTTTCTTTTCAAGCGCAATACTTCAAGTTATTTGCATAATCGTGTTCGTATTTGTGCATTTCAAGAAAAAGAATAAATGATAAAAGCTCGCTTCGATATCTGTTGCGAGCTTTTACAGTGTAATCAGCAGAGGATCGTTGACCACTGTCGACATAAGTTCAGATGAAACCTGCTAAGGCCTCCCTTCGAGGGAAGCGAGGTTTCTGTGCCTAAAGCTATATTTCTCAAGCTTTCAAGGTATGACGAAACGCAGAAAAGGTATATTTTGTGCGGCCGACGGCAAAATAAATCGTCAAAAAAAGCATTGATTTTGATTTATTCCCCGAATTTTCAAAAAATTAGAATATTTTTACAAAAACACTTGACAATATATATGCATAAGTGATAGAATACCAAGGATTGATAATGTGATTTATTATGTGTCGTCATGGGCATATGATTTGTCAATATTCAAAATTTTCAAGAAAGGAGATGTAGTTTTTGCCTACCTTTAATCAGTTAGTTAGAAACGGCAGACAGACTATCGAAAAGAAAGCAAAGGCTCCGGCACTTCTCAAGGGTCTCAATTCTAAGAAGAACATTGTTACAGATCAGAATTCACCTCAGAAGCGCGGCGTTTGCACAGCAGTTAAGACTGCTACACCTAAGAAGCCTAACTCGGCTCTTCGTAAGATCGCCAGAGTTCGTCTTACAAACGGTATCGAAGTTTCTTCGTATATCCCGGGTGTAGGTCATAACCTTCAGGAGCACAGCGTTGTTCTTATTCGTGGCGGTCGTGTTAAGGACCTTCCCGGTGTTCGTTACCACATCATCCGCGGTACACTCGATACTCAGGGTGTTAACGGAAGAATGCAGTCCCGTTCAAAGTACGGTGCTAAGCGTCCGAAGGCTGCTAAAAAGTAATTCCTCTTTTTAAAAGGAAAGTTTGAAAGACAGAATCTTCTTGCAGGCTGCGCAGGGTAAGGTACGCTGCGTATCAATGTGAGAGTGTATATATATTTATGTATGTGCTTCTCCATTGGCGCCACAGGGTTTTGTCACTTGAGTACCTATGATATCATTACTATGAAGGAGGGAAGCGAAGTGCCAAGAAGAGGCCAGATTGCAAAACGTGATGTTTTGCCAGATCCGCTTTACAATTCAAAGTTGGTAACAAGACTTATCAACAATGTTATGTATGATGGTAAAAAGGGTGTCGCACAGAAGATTGTTTACGACGCATTTGACATCATCAAGGAGAAGACAGGTAAGGAGCCTGTAGAGGTTTTTGAAGCCGCTATGGAAAATGTAATGCCTGTTCTCGAGGTTAAGGCTCGCCGTGTCGGCGGTGCTACTTATCAGGTTCCGATGGGGGTTCGTCCCGAGAGAAGACAGACACTCGGACTCAGATGGATCACCAACTATTCACGTCTTCGTTCGGAAAGAACTATGAAAGAGCGTCTTGCTAACGAAATCATGGATGCCGTTAACGAAACAGGTTCAGCATTCAAGAAGCGTGAAGATACTCATAAGATGGCAGAAGCTAATAAGGCTTTTGCACATTTCAGATGGTAATCTTCCCGAAAATTTCAGGGATTTAATTGCTTATTTAAATTTACGGAGGTTTATATGGGAAGACAAGTACCACTTGAATTAACAAGAAACATCGGTATCATGGCTCATATCGATGCCGGTAAAACAACTACAACCGAGCGTATCCTTTTCTACACCGGTGTTAACCACAAGATGGGTGAAACACATGACGGTGCAGCAACAATGGACTGGATGGCTCAGGAGCAGGAGCGTGGTATCACAATCACTTCTGCTGCTACCACCTGTTTCTGGAAGGGTCACCGTATCAACATCATTGATACCCCGGGCCACGTTGACTTTACCGTTGAAGTTGAGCGTTCTCTTCGTGTTCTCGACGGTTCTGTTACCGTCCTTTGCGCAAAGGGTGGCGTTGAGCCTCAGTCTGAGACCGTTTGGCGTCAGGCTGATAAATATCATGTACCTCGTATGGTATATGTTAACAAAATGGACATCATGGGCGCAGACTTCTATCATGTTATCGACATGATGAAGGAACGTCTTAAGTGTAATGCTGTTCCGATTCAGCTCCCCATCGGTCGTGAACTCGAGTTCAGAGGAATCATCGACCTTGTAACAATGGAAGCTGAGGTTTATTATGACGATAAGGGTCTCGATATCAGAATCGAGCCTATCCCCGATGATATGAAGGAGCTTGCTCAGAAGTATCATGAGGAGCTTATTGAGGCTGTTGCCGAGCAGGATGACGCTCTTATGGAGAAATTCTTCGAGGGCGAGGAGCTTACGATCGACGAGATCAAGAACTGTATCCGTAAGGCAACTATCGCAAATGAAATGGTTCCTGTATGCTGCGGTACATCTTACCGTAACAAGGGCGTTCAGATGCTCCTTGATAATATCGTTGCTTATATGCCTGCTCCGACGGACGTTGAGGCTATCAGAGGCACCAACCCCGAGACAGGTGAAGAGGAAGATCGTCATTCTTCCGATACAGAGCCGTTTGCGGCTCTTGCATTTAAGATTGCAACAGACCCGTTCGTTGGTAAGCTCTGCTTCTTTAGAGTTTATT
>CALBHM010000419.1 GCA_937892835.1 uncultured Ruminococcus sp.
TTTCCATGCCACCCATAATTCGTGCAATTTCCGCTACACGATCCTCTTCGATGAGCGACTTAATGTTTGTATATGTCTTTCCGTCGGAAACGGACTTGCTGATATAAAGATGAACGTCGCCCTGGGCTGCGATCTGCGCAAGGTGAGTAACACAGATGACCTGCCTGCCCTTTGATGCGCTTCTGAGCTTCATTGCAATTTTTTGCGCCGCTCTGCCGCTAACACCTGTGTCAATTTCGTCAAAAATCATCGTATCAACGCCGTCGGTCTCGGCAAGAACATTTTTAATCGCAAGCATGATTCTCGAAAGCTCACCGCCGGAAGCAATCTTTGCCAGCGGCTTCGGCTCTTCGCCGACATTGGCGGAAATCAAAAATTCAATCTCGTCTTTTCCGTTTTCGGTCAAACCGACGTCATCGCATTTTACAACAAAACGAACATTCGGCATATCGAGGAATTCAAGCTCGGAGCAAATAGCTTCACTGAGCTTTTCTCCTGCCGTTTTTCTTGATTCTGTCAGTATTTTTGCTGCTGCTTCTGTTTCGGCAAGTGCTTCTTTTTCCTGCTTTTGAAGTTCCTTAACCTTTTCCTCCGAGAAAGCTATGTTATCAAGCTCGGCTTTAGCCTTTTCGAGATATTCAAGCATTTCTTCCTCGGTATTTCCGTATTTTTTTGAAAGACGGTATAGGAGGTCAAGTCTTTCATCGATTTCTTCAAGCTCGGATTGGTCAAAATCAACCTCCGTCATAGCGTCACGCACCGTTTCGGCAATGTCCTCAAGCTCGTATCTGATATCGGTTATCTTCTCGGATGCTTCGCCGAGAGTTTCCATATATGCGCTTGCGTCGGATATTTCGGATTCGGCATCGGTTATCATGTCAATGCCTGCGCCGTCGGCTTTCAGCGCTTCGTAGGCAACATTCAAGCTTTCAATAACCTTTTGCGAATTATTAATCAGTGCCTTTCTCGCTTTAAGTTCGTCACGCTCGCCGATTGTTATTTCCGCCTTTTCAAGCTCATCAATCTGATATGTTAAAAAGTCGATTCTTTGCGACTTAGAGCTTTCGTCGGTTGTCAGCTTTTTAAGCTTACTTCTTATTTCGCAAAGGTGTTCATATTTTTCACGGTAGTCAGTGATTAGTTCCGCATTACCGGCAAAGCTGTCAACAAAGCCGCAATGCTTTTCGGGGGAGAGGAGTGCCTGATTGTCATGCTGACCGTGAATATCAATCAGCTCGCTGCCGATTTCACGAAGCATGGAAACCGTAACCGGTGCACCGTTGAGACGACAGACGTTTTTACCCTCACGACTGAGCGTTCGATTGATTATCAGCACTCCGTCCTCGCAGTCGATTCCGTTTTCATCGAGAAATTCCCGAACCTTTGCGTTAACGTCCTCAAAAACGGCATAAACCTTTGCGCTTTGCGCTCCCGTTCTGATAATATCACGGGAGGTTCGCTCGCCGAGAATGGCATTTATCGAGTCAATGACTATTGATTTACCTGCGCCTGTTTCACCGGTCAGAACATTAAGTCCGCAGCCGAATTCTATGGCAGCACTCTCGATTATTGCAACATTTTCAATTTTTAGGCTTGTAAGCATATGATCACATCCTCAAATTGTGCTGTATTGAGCCGATTTACTTAACTATTCTGTCAATAGACTCTTTCAGCTCATGGGCAGTTGCTTCGGTTCTGCAAAGGGCGAAAATCGTATCGTCACCCGCGATTGTTCCGACAAGGCCTTCCCATTCCATATTATCGAAAGCCGCACATGCCGCATTTGCCATGCCGACATGACATTTGATAGCAACCATATTGCCGGCATAATCCGAGGAAATGACTGAGTGAGAAAAAATCGTGGTAAATTTTGAAAGATATTCGTCGGTCTCGCTTTTGCCCTCAACATAGCGGTAAACGCCGTTCTTGTCCATCTGCTTGACGAGTCTCAGTTCCTTAATATCACGGGAAACGGTCGCCTGGGTTGAGCTGAATCCGTTTTCCTCAAGTTTTTCGAGCATTTCCTCCTGTGTGCCGATTGCATACATCTCGATAAGCTTGAGAATCATACTGTGTCTTTTCTTTTTCATGACATTTATATCTCCTTTTACAGCCGCCTCTGCTCCAGCTTGCTGTTAAGTATTTCAAGAAACGTTTCGTTCTTTATTCTTATAAATTCGCCGAACATATCGGCCTTGGAAATTCTGACCGAGCATCCGCTATCAATGGGAATTGCGTCCTCACCGTCGCATGAAAGTCCGATTTCAACATCTCCCTTACCGTGAAGAACAAATTCCGAATCGGGTTTAAAAATCAGCGCACGTGAGAAGAGCGAATGTGTACAAATCGGCGTAAGCAAAATACTTTCAATTTGCGGATCGACTACAGGGCCGCCGGCCGAAAGATTATATGCCGTTGAGCCGGTCGGTGTTGAAAAAATTATTCCGTCAGCCGTGTATTTATTAAGAAATTTGCCGTTGTGCTCAACAACAAAGTCGTCCATTTTTATCTGAAATCCTCTTGCGATTACGGCATCATTGACGCAATAATGAACGCTGAGAACCTCGTTGTCGGGCGATATGATTTCCGCCTTGAGCATCATGCGGCGGTCAAGCTCGTATTTTCCGCTTTTGAGATTGGAGAGCATGTTAAGCTCGGACGGCTCAAGGCCGGCCATGAATGCGATTCGGCCTGCATTTATGCCAAGCGTCGGTTTGCCGAATTTGGCAGCATGAATAATTGTTCCGTCGCCGCCGACCGCTATCACAATGTCGCAGATTTTAATCATCTCGTCAACCGTGATGAACTCGGCTTTAGTGCGCTTGAACTTATCGATATAATCACGCTTAATGCAATAGCTCATGTTGTGCTTTTCAAGTTCTTGACAGACGTCAAGCGACACTTGCAAAGCGTTTTTTCTCGTTAAATTGGGAAGTAATGCAATTTTCATAGCCATTCCCTGCCTTTATTTGTCAAGCTCGCCGTGCGAGAGCTTCACAAGCTCCTCAGGCGTTATTTCACACAATTTCTGCGGATTTTCGCTTTTTTGTATATGCATGAGGTATTCAATGTTGCCCTCGGGGCCTTTGATGGGTGAGAAGTCAAGATTTTTTACGTCAAATCCGCTTTCGAGTGCGAAATTAACTATATTCTCAACAACCTCAACATGAACCTGCGGGTCACGGACAACACCTTTTTTGCCGATTTTTTCTCTGCCTGCTTCAAACTGCGGCTTGATAAGGCAGACCGCCTGTCCGTCGCCTTTGAGAAGCTCACGAAGAACAGGGAGAATGATTTTCAGCGAAATGAAAGAAACGTCAACGCTTGCAAAATCAATATCCTCGGGAATTTGCTCATGCGTAACGTATCGGAAGTTTGTACGTTCCATGTTGACAACACGCTCGTCCGTTCTCAGCTTCCATGCAAGCTGGCCGTAGCCGACGTCAATCGAATAAACTTTGCTTGCACCGTGAGTGAGCATACAATCCGTGAAACCGCCCGTTGATGCGCCTATATCCATGCATATGCAACCGTTAAGGTCAATATCAAATTTTTCAGCCGCTTTCTGCAGCTTGAGACCGCCACGGCTGACAAAAGGATTACGATTGCCTCTGACCTCAATTTCATCATCGGGCTTTACCGAAGCTCCTGCTTTCAGCTCCTTCTGACCGTTAAGGTAAACCTGTCCTGCCATGATCAGAGCCTTGGCTTTCTCTCTCGATTCGACAAGTCCTCGCTGAGTAAGCGCTATATCAAGTCTAATTTTATCCGACAATATTTTACACCTCGGTCGTCTTTTCGACGATTTTATTTACCATGCTTTCGCTGTCAAATTTGTATTGTTTTATAAGCTCGGGTACTTTAGCCTGCTTAACAAAGCAATCCTCTACAGCCGTTATATCATAGCTGCCCTTGTATCCGTGCTGAAGAAGCTCGGCGGCAAATTTTTCACCGACTCCGCCGCTTCTGACACCCTCTTCGTAGAAGAAAATATGCTTTGCGTTCATAATTTCCTTGAATGCTTCGATGTCAATGGGCTTTATTCTGTTGAGCTTCAAAATCTTTACGTTTATATTGTGCTTTTGAAGCTCTTTAGCGGCCTTTGCCGCTTCGAAGAACAGTCTGCCGTAGGTTACGATAACCGTATCGGCGGAAACGTCACCGTAAATGTCGTAAGTTCCAAACGACGGCTCGTAATCCTCCGGGATTTCAGGCTCGCCGCCCCTCGGATAACGAACGGCAACAACGTCCTTGTCACGGTAAAAAGCATTGCCGAAATCAACTTTCATCTCGTCGTAGGTTGCCGGGGAATAAACCGTTACCTTTGGAATGCTTTGCAGGAATGCAACGTCATAAAGTCCGTTATGAGTTTCGCCGTCGTCACCGACAAAACCGGCTCGGTCAATCGCAAGCACAAGCTTTTGATCCTGCAATGCTCCGTCATGTATAATCTCGTCATAGCAACGCTGCAAAAACGTTGAGTAAACGGCGAAAACAGGCAGCATTCCGCCCTTTGCAAGGCCTGATGCAAATGTTACGGCGTGCTCTTCGGCGATACCTACGTCAAAAAATCTCTCCGAATACTTGTCGCTGAATTCCGTCAATCCCGTTCCGAGCGACATTGCGGCGGTGATGAGCGTAATACGCTTGTCTTTCTCCGCCATTTTGCACATCAGCTTGCCGAATTCATTGCAGAACGTGTCGCCGGATGAATGAGGTTCGCCCGTGTCTATATCAAAATCCGAAACACCATGGAAATGGCTGGGGTCTTTTTCGGCGTAGTTGTAGCCCTTGCCCTTAACCGTGTTGACATGGAGGAGAACGGGTGCGCCGAGGCTTTTTGCAGTCTCCAACGCTTCACACATCATTCCTATGTCATGTCCGTCAATCGGGCCCATGTATCTAAATCCCATTTTCTCGAAAATCGTGCTTTCGTAAATGAGATTTTTAACTGCGGTTTTAAAGTTAAACAGTCCGCTCGCCATGCTGTGGCCTATGAGCGGAATCCTGTCAAGGAAACGCTCCAGCTTAGCCTTCATGCGAACATAGCGTTTCTTTGAACGGATTTTTGTAAGATATTTTGCAACAGAGCCGACGTTCTTTGAAATCGACATCTCGTTGTCGTTGAGAATAACAATAAGATTTGTCTTAGACCTGCCGGCATTATTGAGAGCCTCATAAACAAGGCCGCCCGTGAATGAACCGTCGCCGATAACGGCAACAGTATAATTATTGTTCTTCTTGATTTTATTCGCTTCGGCGATTCCGAAAGCCGAGGAAACCGACGTTCCGCTGTGTCCGCTGTAGAATGTGTCGTGTTCGCTCTCGTTCGGATGGCAGAATCCCGAGATTCCGTCCTTTTGGCGAATCGTGTCAAACACATCGTAACGGCCTGTCAGAAGCTTATGGGTATATGCCTGGTGACCGACGTCCCAAACAATTTTGTCCTTCGGAGAGTCGAACGTCAGATGAATTGCAATCGTCAGCTCAACTGCACCGAGATTGGACGCAAGGTGACCGCCGTTTTTTGAAACGGTATCAATAAGAACGTTTCTTATTTCCTGAGCAAGCTCGGGATATTCCGAGCTGTCAAGCTTTTTGAGGTCAGCCGGCGAATGTATTTTATTGAGATATTTAATTTCCTTATCCAATACTCTTCACATCCGATTAAACAGGTAATTAGTTCTTTCTCTTTTCCATTTTGTCGGCAAAGTCAACAAGAAATTCGGCATTGCCGTCAAACTCTTTCAATGCGTCCTTTGCCTTTTCGGTAAGCTCGGAAACAATCTCTTTTGAGCGTTCGATTCCGAGGAGTGAAACATATGTACATTTTTCGTTTTCGTCGTCACTGCCTATCGGCTTGCCGAGCGTCTGCTCATCGCTTGTCACGTCGAGAATATCGTCGACTATCTGGAACGAAATACCGATACATCTTGCATATTCCTCTGCGGCCGGAATCATATCCTTTCGTCCTGCGGCGATACAGCCCATTACGCAGGCCGCACGGATAAGCTCACCCGTTTTGAGAGCGTCGGTCTTTTCGATATCATCAATACTGACCTTTTTTCCCTCGTTTTGGAGATCCATAACCTGACCGCCGACCATTCCTGCCCAGCCTGCCGCCTTTGAAAGAACGGCAACCGAGTCGATTATTCTGTCGGCCGGAAGCTTCGCTTTGACCGCCGTTTCAAATGCGAGTGTCAAAAGAGCATCGCCTGCAAGAAGTGCATATTCATAACCGAACGCAATATGGCACGACGGTTTTCCTCGACGAAAATCATCGTTATCCATGCATGGCAAATCGTCATGAATCAGCGAATAGGTGTGTATCATTTCAAGCGCACACGCAAGCGGCAGTGCACTCTCGGCATCTCCGCCGCAAGCCTCGCAGAACGAGAGCACAAGCTCGGGTCTGATACGCTTGCCGCCGTTTTCGACGCTGC
>CALBHM010000420.1 GCA_937892835.1 uncultured Ruminococcus sp.
ATGACAGTCCGGTGGACTGTCAGAGCCGTGGCGTGACCGAGCCGCAGCGAGACGGGGAACCGCTTGCGGTGGTGGGGATAAAGATAAGGCGGAATATAACTATGCCCAAAAAACGGCAATGACCTATGTCTACGATGCGAACGGAAACATAGTTTCTAAAACACCGTACACAAATGTCACAAGCTCCGACCTTTCGACCGCAACTCAGGGTACAGCTATCGTATACGGTTACGGCGACGGCAACTGGTCTGATAAGCTGACGTCATATGACGGACAGGCAATAAGCTATGACGCAAGCGGAAATCCGACATCATACAGGGGCGAAACTGTAACATGGAACGGCAGACTCATGACGTCGTTCACCAAGGACGGCCGCCGCTATGAATATTCGTACAACTCGGACGGAATGAGAACCGTCAAAAGAGTGTACGAGGACGACGAACTTGTCTACACATATACCTATATTTGGGACGGTGATGTTCTTCTCGGCGGCAGAATGGAAGTTACGGATGCCGACGAACCCATTACAATAAGATATCTCTATGACGAGAGCGGCGAGCTTTACGGAATGGATTATAACGGAAACGGATATTTCAGCTTCATTAAGAATCTGCAAGGCGATATTGTCTCAATCGTTCCGCTCGATTCCGAAAGCAATGTTGAAGTCAATATGGAGTATGACGCATGGGGTAAGCCGATAATAAAGCAGGCTTCTTCGGCGGCAGAGGGATTTTTGATAGCAGTAATGATGTTGGTAACCAATGTCGGCTACCGTGGCTATTTCTACGACTTCGAAACAGGTCTCTATTACCTCCGCTCTCGTTACTATGATCCTGAAATCGGCAGGTTTATTAATGCGGATGATACGGATTATTTGGGATATGATAAATCTCAGTTAAGCATAAATCTGTTTTCATATTGTAAGAATAATCCGACTAATTATAATGATAATAGCGGAAACCGGGGATTAAAAGATCATTCAGCGATTAATAATAAACTAAATCTTTTAGGAAAGTCATTTAAAGAAAAACTATATTATTATGACAAAATGTGTGATAATAGCTTTGCAAGTATATACTGATCCGAACTGTAACAAATGAAAAATTACAGGCAGGGGATATTGATTAGATTGATGCTTTATTTTGAAAAGCACCGAGTTTTGATACTTGGTGTTTGTTTATTTCATGATTTTTCGTCAATCATATTATCGGTGATATTTATGCTTGTAACACTGGCTCGTGCGCTGATTTTATATGTTCTTATAATAATATGTATGCGAATCATGGGCAAAAGGCAGCTCGGAGAATTGCAGCCGACCGAGCTTGTAATAACGATTCTTCTTTCGGAGATTGCAGCTATTCCTATGCAGGATAATGCGTTGCCGCTCGGCAATTCGATCGTGGCGGTTCTGCTCCTTGTTGCTCTGGAGGTGATCAATTCGGTCGTTGTGCTCAAAAGCTCTAAATGCCGAAGCTTCCTGCAGGGCAATTCGCTTGTTGTGATCCGTGACGGCGTAGTTGATCAAAAGCAGCTGAAAAGGCTTCGCTTTACAATGGATGATCTTTTTGATCAGCTCAGGCAGAAGGATGTGTTCGATATATCCGATGTTCGTTACGCAATCGTTGAAACGAACGGACAGCTTAGCGTCATGCTCAAGCCGGAAAAGGAAACCGTAACGGCTGAAATGGCTGATATTCAGAACGAAACAAAGGGTCTTCTTTGCATGGTTATCAACGACGGAAAATTTCTCAAGCGTTCGTTTAAAGAATGTGAGATGGACGAGGAAAAGCTGTATGATATTCTGGAAAAAGAGAACACACAAATCAATGAAGTTCTTTTTATGGTTGCCGATAAAGAGGGGAACTACACTATAGTAAAGAAGGACGAATATCAATGAGAAGAATAATTGCCGCCGTTGTGATTCTGCTTGTTGCTTTTGGTTCATCAATTGGGATTTATTTCAGAATAATATCCAATGTTGACAGCTTGACCGAGACGGCCTGTGAAATTCGTGATTCTGTTAATCTGAAGGAGAAAACAGACTTTTGGGAAACAAAGCGGCTCTCTGATGAATGGGATAGGTTGGAGACATTCATGGTTTCGTTTCTTCCTCACTCGGAGCTTGACGACATTGAAATCGGAATAAGAAATATCGAAAACTACCATGAGCAGGGATTGACAGACGAATATTTAGAGGAGATTAATAACGTAATCAATCGCCTTGAACACATAAAAGAGAGCGAAAAACCGACGCTAAAAAATATTTTTTGAACGAAAAATCCCGCACCGAGATGGTGCGGGACGATAATTTTTCAGAGATTATATTTCATTATTTCCGGGTGACAAATATTTCCTCGTTTGTGGCAGGTTGAACAATAAACGGCGATATTGGGGGAATCCTCCCATTTCATGTTTTGCCAGCCGCAGTGTATGTAGTATTCCGGTTCCTTGGCACAGGCCCAGATTTCTTTCACGCCGAGCTTTTTGGCTTCTTCAAATACAATGTTTTGCATGATTTTTCCGTAGCCTTTGGCCTGTATGCCGTTACGCACGGCAATGTCGCCCAGTGAGTAAACACCGTCACGAATCTCTAAGGTTACGGCTGCCATCAAATCGCCTGTTAATGCATCATCCATGCGCCACATTTTTATAATTCTGTCCGGCATACGTTCTTCAATGGTAACACCCATTCCGCTCTCGTGAAAAAGCGTTGAAAGCGAAAGGAAGTCGGTTGTTTCTCTGATAATATATTCTGTCATAAAAATCCTCATTTTTTATTTTTCTTATATAATTGTATCAAATAAAAAATTTAAGTCAATAGTTATCGTAAAAATAATCGAAAACAGACTTTTACAAAAAGAAAAAATGATAATATATTGCTTTGTATAAAAAGAAAAGCCGGAAAGCATTAACGCTTCCCGACATTTACAATATGGTCCGAGTGGCGAGACTCGAACTCACGGCCTCTTGAACCCCATTCAAGCGCGCTACCACCTGCGCTACACCCGGATACCTGAGTTATTTTACCACAGATTTTGAAAAAGTCAAGGCTTTGTTTGAATAAACTTATAAAAAGTTTTAAAAATCGTTTATTAATGCGGAATAAGAACAAATGTATATTGAAATAATACCGTAAAAATTGTGTATATTCCATTTTTTTCGGCAAATAATAGGGGAGAGGTGAAGAAAATGATTGAACAGGATACGATTCGACTTTTGAGGGAATGCGATGCTGGGGTCAAAATGGGCGTTGCGGCGATTGACGATGTGCTTTCGGACGTCAAAAATGAAAAGTTCAGGGCGAAGCTGATTGATTTGAAGGATGACCATCAGCAGCTCAACGGCGATATTCAAAAGCTTCTCGGCCAATATCATGATGACGGAAAGGACCCGAACCCGATTGTTAAGGGTATGTCGCAGCTGAAAACAAATTTCAAAATGGCTGCGGAAAAATCCGACGCAACTATTGCTGATTTGATGACCGACGGTTGCAACATGGGCGTAAAATCCCTCAGCCGATATCTTAATCAATACAAGGCGGCCGATGAAGCGTCAAAGGAATTGACAAAAAGATTGATTAAAATCGAAAGTGATTTTACGGCTGAAATAAGACCGTATTTATAAGCTACAGCCTGCCTCGTAAGCAGGCTTTTTTACTTGTAATCATACAAAGTGCAAATAATGTATAAACAACTGTATAACGAAATGTCTTGATAATTGTATAATAATGTGTTATAATTTTAACAATATTTTAGACAGGAAGTGATAAAATGGCAAGTCAGCGTTCGGGTGATAAGACAAAACTGATGCTTGCAGAATCGTTAAGAAATCTGATGCGGAAAAAACCTCTTGATAAGATCAAAATCCATGAGATAGTTGATGCCTGCGGGGTAAACAGACAGACATTTTATTATCATTTTCAGGATATTTATGCTCTTGTCGAGTGGATGTATCAGCATGATGCCGTTGAGCTTATTGAAAGAAACAATAAGGCAATTCTTCAGGGTGAGATTGGTACGAGAGATGATTGGGAGAGCATAATCGAGGCTCTGTTCAAATACATAGAGGAGCATCGTAATGAGATTCTCAGCGTTATCAATTCAAGAGCAATGGTTTATTTCTCAAACTTTGTTTATGAGGGCTTGAAGTCAAGCATAAGACGTATTGTTGACCTTCAATCGAAGAATCTTGATGTCGACGAATACTATAAGAATTTTATTTCAAACTTCTATGCGATTGCTCTCGGCGGAATGGTTCAGAGCTGGCTCGAAACGAGCGGAACGGCAAGAATGTCGAGCCAGGAGCTTATACATATGCTCAATTTAACCGTTACCGGCAATATCGAAGCAGCTCTTATTCGTGCTGCCAATGAGAAGAAATAAGCGGTGATCTTTTGTCGCTTTGTGAGGAGGGGGAGCTTATGAAAAACGGAAGGGTAGTTCTTAAAGCCTGTGCTTTTTCTTTCGTTGCAAATTTTATTTTGTTTGCTGTTAAGCTCTATATAGGACTCAGAACAAATTCAATCAGTATTTACTCCGATGCGGTCAATAATATGTTCGATTCGCTATCGGGTGCGGTTACCTTTGCGTTTTTATACTATCTTTTAAAGAAATCGAGCGAAGGCATGAGCGGAATGCTGAAAAAGAGCGAGCAGCTCTTTTCATTTGTTATTTCTGTGACGGTGGTGGCGGCGGGACTCTATTTTGCTTATACATCACTTGAAAGACTGATTTATCCGACTCCGGTGTGGTTTTCAACACTTTATGCCGCTATTGTGGCCGCAACGGCAGGTGCAAAGGCGGTTATGTACTTCATCTATTCCGCCTTTGAAAAAAAGAGCGGTTCGCCTGTTGTGCGGGTTATGAAAATTGACTGCATACTCGATATGTTCATAACCGTGGTTTCGGTGATAACGCTGCTCGTTTCGCAATACAGCGATTACGCTTTCGATGCCGTTTGCGGATTGCTTATTAGCGTGGTCATTTTGATTTCTGCAGTGAAAATGCTAATATCAAATGCAAAGAAACTTATTAATTATGTTTCGTCGGCAACTCGTGAAAAAGTTAGCGGTATTTTGGCGGAGTATTCCGAGAGTATCACTGTAAAAGAGCTTGACTATCAAAACGACGGTGACGCTGTTGTATGCTATGTGACGGCGCAGTGCGAGGATAATTCTACGCTTGAAAAAGTTAAGCAAAAATGTCTTGAAGAGGTAGACGTTCACCTATGCTTTGTGATAAAATAATAGGAGATGAAAAGAGAAAGGAACTTTAAAATGACAAAGAAAAAGAAAAGCAAGGGCAAGCTTGCCCTAAAAATTATCGGTATTTTCTTTGCTGTGTTGGTTTTGTTTGTCGGAATAACAACGCTCATTACTGTTATCGGCGACAAGGCGAACACGGAAAAGGCAAGGTCATTCGATACCGTTAAATACGAAAATCAGCTTGTTCCAAAGAAAGATTCAAAGGGCAACTGGACTTTTACGACGGACAGGGATTTTAAGGTCGTTCAAATTACCGACGTACATATCGGCGGTGGTTGGATGAGCCTGAGAAAAGACGGAATGGCATTGAATGCCGTTGCGGCAATGGTTACATCGGAAAAGCCGGATCTCGTTGTCGTAACGGGTGATATCGGTTATCCCGTTCCGTTCCAGTCGGGAACATTTAATAATAAGCTTTCGGCGAAAATTTTTGCCGAGCTGATGGAAAAGCTCGGAGTTTATTGGACTCTCGGCTTCGGCAACCATGATACGGAGGCTTACAGCTACTATTCAAGAGCCGATATTTCCGATTTCTATTCGTCGGATGATTACAAATATTGCCTTTTTCAAAGAGGTCCCGAGGATATTTCCGGCTACGGAAATCAGGTCATAAACGTTAAGAAATCGAACGGTGTACTTTCTCAGTCGATTTATGTTCTCGACAGTCATTCCTATACGGACGGCGACTGGTTCGGATTTATGTGGAAGTATGACAATATCCATCAGGATCAGGTCGATTGGTACAAGCAGAGCGTGGAATACTATAATTCAGTCAATGCCGAAACTTATAAAAAGCTTGGCTTGAAAGCGGATGATACAACGGTAAAATCGACCATGTATTTCCATATTCCGTTGACTGAATACAGAGACGCATGGTATGAATTTGCCGATAACGATTTCAAGGATACGAAAAACGTTAAGCTCATTTACGGTACGGCAGGCGAGGGCAAAAAGGTTGTTTATCCTGGAATCGGTGACGATAATCTTTTTGAAACGATTCAGGAGCTTGGCTCGACAAAGGGCGTTTTCTGCGGCCATGACCATAAGAACAATTTCTCGGTTGATTATAAGGGAATAAGGCTTACATACGGCTTGAGCATTGACTATCTTGCATATCCGGGCATTTATAAATTAGGCTCGCAGAGAGGCTGTACGGTCATTGAGCTGTCGCCCGACGGAAGCTTCGACTGTCATCCGGAGAGCTATTATCAGGATAAATACACTTCGCAGTATAAAAAGGAAAACGTCACAATGCAGGAGGTTGTTCCGATCGAGCCTGTGACGGAAAAATAAATAAAGCGTTTGTATTGACAAAAATCCTTCATAATGATAGAATAATAGCAATATTGAAAGGCAATGACGGAGAGTTTTCGGATTGTTCGGCTTTCAGAGAGGCGTCGGCAGGTGAAAGGCGTCAGCCGTTATTCGGAATGTAGCTCCCGAGCCGGAGGGAAGAAAGCTTTTGCCGTAGAACCCTCCCGTAATTCTGCGTTAACGATTTGAGTGGTATTCTTTGAATACAAATTGAGTGGTACCGCGGGTTTTATCTCGTCTCAAGGTTTTCCTTGAGGCGAGTTTTTTGTTTTGTAAATTAACTGCATTGACATAAGGAGGAAAATTCAATGGCAAAAGATCTTGCTAAACAGTACGATCCGAAAGACGTTGAGGACAGAATTTATAAATTCTGGCTCGACGGAAAGTACTTTCACGCAAAGTGCGACCCCGAGAAGAAGCCGTATACTATAGTTATACCGCCGCCGAACATCACCGGCCAGCTTCATATGGGTCATGCACTTGACAACACACTTCAGGATATTCTTATCCGTTACAGAAGAATGCAGGGCTATGATACCCTGTGGCTTCCGGGAACGGATCATGCTTCAATCGCAACCGAGGCTAAAATCGTTGAGGCTATGCGTCAGGAGGGTATCACAAAGGACGATATCGGACGTGAGGGCTTCCTCAAAAGAGCCTGGGAGTGGAAGGAAAAGTTCGGTGGCAGAATCATTGAGCAGCTTAAGAAAATGGGCTCCTCCTGCGACTGGGACAGAGAGCGTTTCACAATGGATGAGGGCTGCAGCAAGGCTGTTAAAGAGGTTTTCGTCAACCTTTATAATAAGGGACTTATCTATCGCGGAGAGCGTATAGTTAACTGGTGTCCGCATTGCCTTACTTCAATTTCGGACGCCGAGGTTGAATACGAGGATCAGGCAGGTCATTTCTGGCATCTTCGCTATCCGTTCAAGGATGGAAGCGGCTACCTTGAGCTTGCAACAACAAGACCCGAGACAATGCTCGGCGATACAGCCGTTGCCGTTAACCCGAACGATGAAAGATACAAGGATATCGTTGGTAAAACACTTATTCTTCCGATCGTTCACAGAGAGATTCCGGTCATTGCCGACGACTACGTTGAAATGGACTTCGGAACAGGCTGCGTTAAGATTACACCGGCTCATGATCCGAACGACTTTGAGGTCGGCCTCAGACATAACCTTGAGGTTATTGATACCTTTACCGACGACGCACATATTAAGCCGGAGTGGGGCAAGTATGCCGGAATGGACAGAATGGAAGCTCGCAAGGCGATTGTTGAGGATCTTGAAAAAGAGGGCGCAATCGTTAAGATTGAGGATTATTCGCATAATGTCGGCGTTTGCTACCGCTGCCACAGCTCGATTGAGCCTAAGGTTTCAAAGCAGTGGTTCGTTAAGATGGAGCCGCTCGCAAAGCCTGCCATTGACTGCGTAAAGAACGGCGAGGTTAAGTTTGTTCCCGAACGTTTCGACAAGACATATTACCATTGGATGGAGAACATCAAGGACTGGTGTATTTCACGTCAGCTTTGGTGGGGTCACAGAATTCCTGCATGGTACTGCGACGACTGCGGCGAGGTTGATGTTTCCAAGGAAACTCCGACGGTTTGTCCGAAGTGCGGCTGCACACATCTCACGCAGGACCCGGATACACTTGACACATGGTTCTCGTCCGCTCTTTGGCCGTTCTCAACTCTCGGCTGGCCGGACAAGACACCAGAGCTTGCTCATTATTTCCCGACAAGCACGCTTGTTACGGGATATGATATAATTTTCTTCTGGGTTGCCAGAATGATATTCTCCTCTGTTGAGAATATGCACGAGAGACCGTTTGACACGGTATTCATTCACGGTATTGTTCGTGACGCACAGGGCAGAAAGATGTCAAAGTCGCTCGGCAACGGTATTGATCCGCTGATCGTTATTGACGAGTACGGCGCAGACGCACTCAGATTTACTCTCGCAACGGGCAACAGCCCCGGAAACGATATGCGTTTCTCCGACGAAAAGGTCGGTGCAAGCCGTAACTTTGCAAACAAGCTTTGGAATGCGGCAAGATTTATTCTCATGAATCTCGGCGACGACGAAAAAGCTCCGCATATTCCCGATGACCTCGCACTTGAGGACAAGTGGATTCTCAGCCTGTTTAACAAGCTTACAAAGGAAGTTACGGATAACCTTGATAAGTTTGAACTTGGCATTGCAGTTCAGAAGCTTTACGATTTCATTTGGGATGTATTCTGTGACTGGTATATCGAGATTTCAAAGATAAGACTTAATTCCGGCGACGAGAAAGCCGCTCAGACAGCAAGAGATATGCTTGTTTACATCATGTCGAATACGCTTAAGCTTCTTCACCCGTTCATGCCGTTCATTACGGAGGAAATCTGGCAGACCCTGCCTCACGACGGCGAGTCGATTATGATTTCTGAGTGGCCTGTTTATAAGGACGAGTATAACTTCAGCGTTGAGGAGCAGGAAATGGACAGAATCATGGAAGCTGTTCGTGCTATCCGTAACCGCAGAGCCGAGATGAACGTTCCGCCGTCAAAGAAGGCTAAGTATTACATCGCAACGGCTCATAAGGATACATTTGAGAAGGCGGGCATCTTCATGCAGAGACTTGCTTCTTGCTCCGAAGCCGAGATAGGCGACAGCTTTGAGATCGACGACGCCGTTTGTATCGTTACGACAGACGCAAAGATTTATATTCCTCTCGGTGAGCTTGTTGATTTTGAAAAGGAAATCGCAAGACTCAATAAGGAAAAGGAAAAGGTTCTCAAAGACCTTGAATTTATCGACAAGAAGCTCAATAACGAAAACTTTGTTGCAAAAGCTCCGAAGGCTGTTGTTGACGGTCAGCGTGAAGCCGCTCAGAAGCTCCGTGACAAGATCGCCATGATCGATGAGAGCATCGAGAAATTCCAAAAGTAACTATCAAAATCAACCTCCTCATGTATATCTTGGGGAGGTAATGATTTAGTGGGTTGTCGGTGAGATTAACCTGCAATTCGTAGGGGTCGATGCCTACATCGACCCAAAGTCAGAAGAAAAATAGGCTTGGCTCCCCTGTAGGGTAGCGAAGTGTCGGCGCGGTAGTGT
>CALBHM010000421.1 GCA_937892835.1 uncultured Ruminococcus sp.
CATCAAGTCCCATCTCCTTGCCGACACGCTCAAATGCCATAAGGTTGCCTCTGTCACCGTGGAGATTCAGCAGATCGGGATAAAGCCAAGTGATGTTCAATGTGTTCATTATTCGTTACCTCCGTACTGCTTTGTGGATTTTTCAAGCTCATGATATTTCTTGAGCCATGTGATAAGGTAAACGTTGTCAACGTCGAATTTGTCAAGCTCCTTGAGGATGGCTTCGTCGCTGTCGTTCGGGAGAATTGAGATGTCGTTTCTGTCGATACCGGCATAAATCATTCTGTTAGCAGTGTCGTATGCAACAGCCTCGGAGAAGCAGATATAATGCTTGATGTTATTCTTTTTAAGCGACTCAAAGTCAACGTCAAATGCGTAGAATGTGTTGGTGTAGTAAGGGTCAAAGTCCTTAAGCTCCTCAAGTCCCATGAGAAGAATCTTGGGTGATTCGTCCTTAGCAATATAGTCAAGCGCAGTCTGAAGCGTTTCGGGATTTTCCTGCTTGATTCTGATATATTTGAGCGTTTTTGTCTTGTACTTAAGCGTTTCCATACGGCCGCTGATGTTCTTGAAGTTTGAAAAGCTCTTCTGAAGCTCCTCATTAGTCATGCCGAGCTTTGTGCAAACGGCGATGCAAAGTGCATAGTTAAAGATGTAGAACGGCTCCTTGTTCGTTACGGTGAAGCGATAGCCGTTGCAGTCAAAGCTGCACTCGGAGAAGTCAACGTTCTGAGCGTAGAAATCGACCTTTTCCTCAGAGGAGAAGTCGCAGCCCGCACAGTGGAACTTGCCGACGTTATCAACATTGTAATAATCGAAATAAATCTTGTCGTTGCACTTGGGACAGGGCATTGTTACGTCGTAGAACTTGTCCTTAACAAAAGAATACTGGGTCTTGTCAACACCGTAATAGTAAACCTTGTCGGAGAAATCCTCAAAAGACTTCGATCTCGGCTCACCGTCGTTGAGGAAGAAAGTCATATCGTCGTTAAATACCTTACGGAATTTTTGAACGATGTAATCCGGCTCGCCGTTACGCTGAACCTGATCCTTCTGAAGATTGGTTATGCAGACCTTCTTAGCCGGGATATACTTATAGATACCCGCAAGCGAACGCTCATCAATCTCGAATGAGAAGAATTCTGTTGTAACCTTACCGGTGAGTGTTGAATTGCGGATGAGGGCTGTTGCGATACCGCCGATCATGTTAGCACCCTCAAGGTTTGAGCAAACCGTTCTGCCCGAATCTCTGAGAGCGTGAACTATCATATTGTTGGCTGTGGATTTTCCGTTTGTACCCGTAATAAAAATAACCTTTTCAGGGTCGATTCCGGTGAAATGACCGATAAAATCAGGCATAAGTGCATTGGCCTTTGCGCCGGGCATATTGGTTCCTCTGCCCTTGGCAAAGATGTTTGAAAAGAGCATGAGACCTTTGCCGATGAGCAGAGTTAAGATGAATTTTAACTTTTGCATTTTAGTCCTCCCGAATAAATAAAGCATTCAATTAATTAACGCTATTATTGTATCACATTTAATCATAAAGTCAACATTGACGGACAGAATGAATGAATATATTTTTTGAAAAGTGCAACGCTAAATATAACAATATTTTTTTCTCATCGGTATTGACAATACCCCCTTTTCGGGGTTAAAATATTTATATCAATTCAATGGAATTGCCAAAGAATAATGTGAGGTGAGATTTCAGTGAGTAGTGACAGTAGCTACGGGCAACGAAACTTGAACAAATTCAATAATTTGCACAGCATAAACACCGTTGCAGACGTCCGCTCACGAAATCGGAGCTGATATTGCGTCTGCGGCGTGGCTTTGTGCCGTGCTGAAAGGGGCGCTTAAAATTGGACACTATGGTTGAAATCATCAGCAAGATGCTTGCCAACAACAAGTTCTCGGCTATCAAGGAAATGCTCAGCGAAATGAATGTCGTTGATATTGCCGCCTTGATTGAGGAGATGGAGCCGGAAAACCAGGTTCGCCTTTTCCGCTTGTTGCCAAAGACATCATCGGCTGATGCTTTTTCTTATTTGCCCGGCGATATTCAGGGTAATATCGTTGATGCAATCACAAACTCCGAGCTTGAATTTCTTATGGAGGATATGTTCCTCGATGACGCAGTCGACTTCCTTGAGGAGGTTCCTGCAAATGTTGTAACCCGTGTGCTTGCACACACCAAGCCGGACACAAGAAAGTTAATTAACAAATTTCTTCAATATCCCGAAAATTCGGCAGGCAGCATCATGACTATCGAGATGGTTTCGTTCCCCGAGACCTATACCGTTAGGCAGGCGATAGAAATGATAAGAAAAACCGCTCTTGATAAAGAGACGATTTACACCTGCTACTGCATGGATGATAAGCGCAAGCTTGTCGGAACGGTTCCGCTTCGTAAGCTCATCGTTGCTCCCGAGGATCAGATCGTCAAGGACATCATGGAGGACGACGAACAGCTTATTTTTGTTAACACGATGGACGACCAGGAAGAGGTCGCAGCAATCGCAAAGAAATACGATTTGCTCTCAATCCCCGTTGTTGATAAGGAAGAAAGACTTGTCGGTATCATCACCATCGACGATATCGTTGACGTCATCGAAGATGAGAACACAGAGGACTTCGAAAAGATGGCTTTGCTGTTGCCCTCTGAGGACTCATATCTTAAAACAGGCATTTTTACACTTTATAAAAACCGAATCGTGTGGCTCCTAATCCTCATGGTTTCGGCAACATTTACAGGTCAGATCATCGAAGGCTTTGAGGACAAGCTTTCAATGATTGCAGGTCTGACAGCTTCAATCCCCATGCTTATGGACACCGGCGGAAACTGCGGCAACCAGGTTTCGACCCTTGTTATCCGTGGACTTGCCCTCGGAGATATTCACATCAAGGATTTCTTCAAGATTATCTGGAAAGAAATCCGAGTTGCTGTTCTCTGCGGCTTGACGCTTGCCGTTGTCAACTATGCGAGAATGTGGATCATAAAGCTTGTGACGCACAACGATATTTCAAGCAACACATTTATTGTTGTTTG
>CALBHM010000422.1 GCA_937892835.1 uncultured Ruminococcus sp.
TATTGTAAGACTTATATCAAGAACACCGTGATTCCGGCTACGAATCATGCGAACACCGAGAAGCAGCATAAGGACGCAACCTGCACAGAGAACGGCTACGATCGAGTTTATTGTAAGGATTGTAAGAAAGTAATCAGTGAAACCGTTATTAAGGCAGCCGGCCACAAGATTGTTGTCGATAAAAAGGCAGCAACATGTA
Organism: uncultured Ruminococcus sp.; assembly: GCA_937892835.1. Taxonomy (GTDB): domain Bacteria; phylum Bacillota; class Clostridia; order Oscillospirales; family Acutalibacteraceae; genus CAG-488. The sequence continues at coordinate 200 of CALBHM010000422.1, forward strand.
CAGCAAACGGTTATTACAAGGAAACCTGCTCCGTTTGTAAGACAGTTATCAAAAATGAAGTAATCAAGGCAACGGGACATCAGCACAAGAAGACCGATACCCTTGCAGCAACATGTACAGAGGACGGATATATCAGAGAGACCTGTACAGATTGCGGAACGCTTATAAAGGAAACAATCCTTAAAGCAAAGGGTCATAAGTATGTTAATGATATCAAGCAGGCAACGTGTACAGAGGACGGATATATGCGTTATCAGTGCTCGGTATGTAAGTATTGTACAAAAACAACTGTGATTAAGGCTCCGGGTCACGCATGGGGTGCATGGAAGGTTGTTAAAGAGGCAACTTATCGTTCGGAGGGCCTCAAAAGGGCGACCTGTTCCGTTTGCGGTTCCTACAAGGATCAGGTGATTCCGATGATTGCGGTTCCGGTTCAGAAGATTATTCTTGTTCCGGAAGAGGACTTCTCTATGCCTTGCAAGAAGACTGACCGTATCCAAGCAACGGTATACCCTGAGGAGGCTGCTTATTCGGCAGATATAGTGTGGACTTCATCAAATCCGAGTGTTGTATCTGTTTCAGATGACGGAACAATAACGGCAAAACGCAGAGGTACAGCTACTATCACAGCTGCGACCAAGGACGGTAAGGTTAAGGCAACAAGAAATGTTACTGTTGAGTATACTCTCATTCAGTGGATTATTGTTTACCTTCTTTTGGGTTGGATTTGGTATCTTTAATATCTGAATAAATAGTTTGAAAAGGGGGCAGTGAATAAGTTTGTTCGCTGCCCCTTTTAATATGGAAAAGTTTGAGGAGTTTTTATGAAAAAGGTATTATCAATTATTCTTTCGGTTATCATGGTTTCATCGGTTCTTTTCGTTGGTGTTTCTGCTGAGGAAAAAAACGATCTCAGTTTCGCTATTGCATCTGATTTGCATTACAGTGCGCCAGAAGAGGAGCTTGAAAAAACAAATGATGACCCAATTTTTTGGCATGCGACAAGACGCTGCGAAATGGAAAATGAAACGGGACTTATCATTGATGAATTCCTGAATCAATGCGCCGAAAGTGATGATGTGGAATATGTGCTTATATCGGGAGACCTCGCAAACAGAGGACGTACTCGCCCCGAGGATCATCTCGTTATTGCGCAGAAGCTTCGTGATTTTGAAAAGAAATCCGGCAAAGAGGTATATGTAATCAACGGCAACCACGATGCAAGCAACGATTCGGAAACAACATTGGCTCGCTTCAAAGAAATTTATGCGGAGTTTGGTTATGACCACGCTCTGACAACGAGAGCCGATGATTGTTCATATACGGCTGATCTCGGTGAAAAATATCGTCTCATTGCACTTGATACAAATCATGAAACAAAATCGACAGAGGATGGAATGACGGCAGACAGGCTTAAATG
>CALBHM010000423.1 GCA_937892835.1 uncultured Ruminococcus sp.
TAATAACCCATCTTCATTTTTGCCATAAGAACACGATTGCAGTATTCCTGGTCCTCAAGCTTAAAGCCCGGAGTGGTATTGAAAAGAATATTCTTTTCTCCCATATTTTTAACACATACGTTAACCCTCGTTTGAGTTAAATAAGGGTATTCATTCAGGTCATACACACCCTCATGATCAAGCATTTTGAAGCGAAAATGCGGTTTAAGAATCACATCATCTCTGTATCTTGTTTCGTTATATGTAACAAGATCGACCTCGTCATATACTTTATCAAAAAAATCGGTTACTTTTTTTACTGTCTCGGGAGTAAAATAATCGTCACTGTCAAGGAAAAACATATATTTTCCCTTTGCGTGCTTTATGCCGAAGTTTCTCGTAGCGGAAAGTCCTTCGTTTTCTTTTGAAAATATTTTTATAAAGTCATATTTTTCGCTGTATTCACGGCAAATATCCCAGCTGTTATCCGGCGAACCGTCGTTAATAACAAGAACTTCCATCTTCTTCTTATCAATCGTCTGGTTCACAAGTGAGTCAAGACAAATGGCGAGATACTGTTCAACATTATACACCGGCACAATTACCGATGCCTGATATTCAAAATTCATATAATCACCTTTCAAATCAGTTATAGTTAGTATATCACACATAAAACACATTTGCAACAAAAGATTTAAAGACGTAAAAAAATTGAGCTTAAATGAGTGAAAAATTTAACAAAATTTATGCTTAAGCACTTCCATTTTTTATAACGACGTGTTATAATTAAATGGAAACTGATTATAATCAATTCAGGAGGTATAATATGGATCAGAAATTAGAACCTTTATTTACGCCGTGGAAGATCGGTAATTGCGAAATCAAGAACCGTATAGTTCTGACGAGCATGGGCGGCACCGACCTTTTCGGATGGATGGAAAAAAACCATTTTGACAAAGACGGCGCAAAGTTCATCATGGAAATCGCCAAGAACAATGTCGGACTTATTCTCCCCGGCTGTCAGCCCGTTTACAACCCGATGTTCGGTCAGTGGCTGTACAAGAACAAGAAGATGTACGATGACCTTAAGAAGTGGATGCCCGAGTTCCACAAGACGGGCGCAAAGCTTTTCGTTCAGCTTACCGCAGGCTTCGGTCGTTCGTTCACAATCAGCTCCATGATGGAGACCCTTTTCACCAATCCAGTGCTTAAGGTTCTCAGCAAGCCGTTCATGGATCTTGATATGATCACAGCTACAGCAAGCCCCTCTCCGAACCGTTGGTCGGACAAGGTTCCGTCAAGAGCTCTCACCAAGGAAGAAATCCACAAGTTTGTTGAAGCATTCGCAAAGAGCGCAAAGATGCTTAAGGATGCAGGCGTTGACGGCGTTGAGGTTCACGCTGTTCATGAAGGCTATCTTCTTGACCAGTTCACGCTCAAATATGTTAACAAGCGTACAGACGAATACGGCGGAAGCTTTGAGAACCGCTATCGTTTCCCGGTCGAGGTTGTTCAGGCTATTAAGGAAGCTTGCGGCGACGATTTCCCGGTTTCGCTTCGTTACAGCGTTATCTCCAAGACAAAGGGCTTCCGTCAGGGTGCTATCCCCGGCGAGGACTATGTTGAGGTTGGCCGTGACATGGAAGAGTCCGAGAAGGCTGCAAAGTATCTTCAGGACGCAGGCTATGACTGCCTTAACTGCGATAACGGTACATACGACGCATGGTATTGGGCACATCCTCCTGTTTATATGCCCGAGAACTGCAACCTTGCAGATGTTGAGCACATAAAGAACTTTGTTGATATCCCTGTTATCTGCGCAGGACGTCTCGATCCGAGAGTTGCTGCTGATTCAATCAAGGAAGGCAAGCTTGACGGTGCAGGATTTGCACGTCCGTTCCTTGCAGACCAGGAGTGGGTAACCAAGATGATGAACGATCAGGAGGAAGATATCCGTCCCTGCATCCTTTGCCACAACGGCTGCTTCAATATGTGCCACTACAAGGGCGTTCCGAACGATCAGGAGCTTTCCGACAGCCTTCACCTTGCACGCTGCGCAGTTAATGCGGAGACAATGCAGTGGAACAAGCATTACATAAAGAAGACAAATTCGCCCAAGACAGTTCACATCATCGGCGGCGGTATCGGCGGCATGGAGGCTGCAAGAGTTCTCAAGCTCAGAGGCCACAACCCGATCATCCACGAGAAGAGCGATGTCCTCGGCGGTACATTCATTCCGGCCAGCGCAGAGAGCTACAAGGGCAAGCTTCGTGAGCTTCTTGAATGGTACAGACTTCAGATGAAGAAACTCAACATTGAGGTTAAGCTTAACGACGAGGTTAAGGACGTTTCCGTATTCGGTGATTCACCCGTAATCGTTGCAACAGGTTCAACTCCGCGTCAGCTCAGAAGAGTTCCGGGCTACGAGAAGATGGTTGAGGCTTGCGAATTCCTTACAGGCACACCGGTCGGCGACACAGTTGCCGTTATCGGCGGCGGTCTTACAGGCAGTGAGATTGCTTATGAGCTTGCACTCAAGGGCAAGAATCCTATCATTGTTGAGATGAAGGACGACCTTGTAAGTCAGAAGGGCGTTTGCCTTGCAAACTCCTCATACCTCAGAGAGTGGTTTGCTCTCAACAAGACTCCTGTTTATCTTGAGACAACTCTTAAGGAAGTTAAGGACGGCTCAATCGTTTGCACTCAGAAGGACGGCAAGGAGATTGAAATCCCCTGCGATTCCGTTATCAGCTGTGCAGGCTACATTCCGGCACCTCTTGCCGAGAAGTCGGGCAACGTTCACCTTGTCGGTGACTGCCTTGCAATCGGTAACCTTCGTTCCGTTGTATGGCGTGCATTCGACGTCGCAATGAAGATCTGAGGAAACTGAATCAGAATATAAAATTAAGAAGCAGTCATTCGGCTGCTTCTTTTTTTCTTCAAAACGGCAAATCGCCGTCAAATTCTTTATATTCATAATATATAGTTTGATCCTCGGGCGGAGAATAGTTTGAATCG
>CALBHM010000424.1 GCA_937892835.1 uncultured Ruminococcus sp.
TAGCAAATGATATAATCGAAAAGGCACTTGCTCTTTATTTTGAGCAGGCAAACGTATAATGGAGGTAAATCAATATGGAAAACAAGGTTATAGTTCAGGGCAGGGTCATTGAGGTCGCTATGATAAAGGAAACAGGCAGAATGCTTGACTGGTTCGGGGTGAAGATAAGGAAAGCATCTGACGGTTCGGAGGTAGTGGTCGAGTGCGAAGCGAGTGAGCTTGACAAAAGGCTGTTTCCCGATATGAGGATAACTGTGCTTGCTTACCGCACCGATAAGGGTGAGGACGGTGAGCCTGCGGAGCGCATAGTGGCTAAGACTTTGAATTACTAATTATTTGATATAATATGGTATGAGGCTCAACGTGGGTTCACTGTTGAGCCTTTATGATTTAAATAGAATATTTTATTAGAAAAAATTTGTGAAATCTGACTTTGATTATTTTTTAACGCTTTTACAGTTGGTTAAGAAGAATATATCGGTTGTTTTTTAGAGCGTTGTTCTTTATCTACCCAAAAGATATTTATATTTCATAAGGCTTGAAATAATTTCATTAATAAGTTATAATATGGTAAAAGCGATTAATCTTATAATCAAATTAATATAGGTGGCAACAAAAATGAAAATTGCAATTTGTGATGATGAACAACTGTTTTTAAATAAATTAAAACAAGAGATATCTGAAATTCTGGTTGATTATGATTATGAAATTATGGAATTCAATTCAGGTGAAGATTTTTTGAGTACATATAAAGAGCAGGAATATGATATTATTATTCTTGATATTGAAATGAATGGAATAAACGGTTTAGATACAGCTCGTGAAATTCGCAAAACAGATCGAAGTACAGTTATAGCTTTTCTCACGAGTTATGAAAGCTTTGCAGTTCAAGGATATGAGGTTAAAGCAGAACGATACATATTAAAACAGCAGCCGTCCAATATGTATAGGGATCAATTGACGTCACTATTTAGAGAATACAGATTAAAGCATAAAATGTTTGTTTATAATAATGTGAATAAAGCTTTTTCAGCAAGATTATCTGATATTCAGTATTTTGAGGTATATGTAAGAACAATAATCGTTCATGTTTTTGATGGTGATAATAAGACTTTTAATTATTACGGCAAACTTTCCGAACTTGAGGAATTATATGTGTCGGATGGATTTGTCAGAGCCGGCAAAAGCTATTTGGTTAATATATCTAATATAAAGCATATAGATAAAGATGGAATGTATATGCTGAATGGGGATTTTATATCAATGGGACGTTCGGTCAGAACAAAAGTTGTTGAAGCCTATATGGATTATCTTTCTGGAAGGTGATAACAGTGGGGGATATATTTGCTCAAATTATTGAGATGCTGAACATAATGGCTGAAATGAGTATTATTTTTACATATTTTTCAAAGGTGCTGAAGAAAAAATACAATTGTAATACAGTATATATAACAGCATATTTTTTGTCGGTAATTGCATTGTTTATAGTTGTATCTGCTGCAGCTGCGCCAATGTCATTAATGACAACAACAGTTTGTATTCTTTTGATATTGAGTATAACGATTTATTCCGAAAAGCTTATTATTAAATTATTTTATGTATTTATTTACGTTATGATAATATTTATCGCCGATCCCATTCTTATGGGCATTATGTATTTACTGAGGTTAGGAAGTCCGAATGAAGCTCTTGAAACAGGAATTGAGCGTATATTGGGGATGGTTGGAACAAAATTTTTGTACTTTTGGATGGTATTGATTGTAAGCAGAGTTTTAATGAAAAAAGTTAAAGAAATACCTATATGGCATTGGATCTCAATTATTTTAATGCCAATAATCAGCATCGTTGTACTGTGTTCAATTTTCATTTCTATAGCAGTAACCAATAATACTCACAATATGATTATATATCTTATATCAATATTGGGAATGGTCTATATAAATGTTGTAATGTTTAATTTCTTTGAAAGCTATTCAAAACAGATGAAACTTGCATTTATGGAGACAGTAGCAGAACGAGAAGCTGAAAATTACAGAGGATTAAGGTTATCTTATGCTGAAATGCAGAAATTGAAGCATGACTTTCAAAATGAATTGGCTGTATTAAAAAATATGATTGAAAATAGATGCTATGAGAGTGCAGATAAGCATATATCAGAGGTGTCAGATTTTATTAATAAATCAGCAGCAATATGCTATACGGGAAATGAAGCTGTCGACTCGCTTATTAATATAAAGATCAAGCAGGCAGAGGCATATAACATTAAAATTGCAACAAAAGTACACTTATTTACTGAAATGAATTACAATTCGTTGGAATTGTGCCGAATTATAGGCAATGCACTTGATAATTCTATTGAAGCCTGCTGCAAGGTTGAAATTCAAAAACGTTTTATTTATATATCTTTTAAAGAAATAAATGATAATGTATTGCTGGAAATATCAAATTCGTCATGTATAGCCGATACGGAGTGGCTTGTCAGCACAAAGTCGGACAAGGGTATGCATGGATATGGAATACAAAGTATTTGTTCATCGGCTGAGCGAATAGGGGGAAATGTTAATTTTAAATATGACAATGGTATTTTTACAATGAGATTGTTATATAATCTTGAAAAAGTCAGAAAACTGTAAATTCAGATGTTAGTTCACGACATAATGCCGGCATTTCACGACAAAACTATTTAAAATACGATATAATATGTGCTATACTCTTGGATGAGGTGATGGATGTATGCTCCACAAAATATCTAAGAGTATGGCGCATTTTTTTGTTGTTCAAAATGTTTCAAAACCTGAGTATGAAGCTGTGTATGCATATGGTGCTGAAATTTTGTTATCAACTGAACCAAAACAGTTTTCCCATCACTTATTTTCTTATTAGTTTTTATTTTAATGAGAAGAACAGCAGGAGGTTATCACGCTGATACTCATATTGGATGTATGGCTATACTTGTTTTGGTTCATTTAGCTTTTGTTATTCTCATCAAGAACATATCAACTAATATAACGGTCACATATTCGATCGGATCAATAATTTTTACATCATTATCAGTATATTTTTTTGCACCGGTTGAACATCCAAATAAGCCGCTTAAAGCAATTGAACGTAATATTTTACGAAAGAAAGCGGTGATATATGTTACGATTATTACAGCTATAGATATAATTTGCATTCTGATTAATCATGTCGAGATATCTGTATATATTTCGAGCGGATTTTATGTTTCATCGACAGCGATGCTTTCAGAAAAGATTGCCCATCGGGGAGTAAACTAAATTGAGAAATGATGAAAAGTTATTCAGAACAGCAGTAACTGCAATTATTATGATTTTGATAAAGGTTGTGTTATCATTGGCAAGTCATAGTATTTATGCAATAACACTTTACCAACCATCAGAATCGGATAATATATACTCTTATATGGAAGGAGACTTTTTTAATGAAGAAGCTCGGTAAGTTATTTAAACTTGGAATATCACTTATAGCTGCTTTATCAGCAATAGCAGCTATGGGGATTTCAGTAAACGCTTGTCACCTTTGGTTTGCGCAGCCAAAGGTTCCTAAAGAACTTGATGCGTTCAGAAATGAAAATAAATAAAAACAGAATGGGCATTATGCGGACAAACATTTGCATAATGCCCATAGAAATGGAGTGAAGTAAATGAAGCCTTCTTTTAAAATGAGATTAAAAAGGTCTGTATCGGCAGTCCTTGCTGCCTCAATGGCAGCATCCGTATTCACGGCTGTTCCGGTATATGCCGAAACAAGTTCGGCAACATATACCTATGACGATTATAAGGTGGATTATGCTGTAACAAACGAATGGTTTGGCAATCAAAATGTAAACGTTACCTTGACAAATACATCAGATGAGCCAATTCTCAATTGGGCGCTGGGCTATGATGCAAACGGTGAGATCAGCGGCATATGGAACGGTTATGTTTACAGCAAATCCGATGAAGATTACATAATCAAAAATTTGGGCTATAACTATGAGATAGAACCTTATCGTTCGGTAAGTTTCGGATATACTTTATCGGGAAATGAGCTTGAAGCTCCCGAAAGGTTTGAACTTTGCTCAAAAAGAGTTGACAAAGCGTCCGGTTATGATGTAAAGTTAAATGTAACGGGAGATTGGGGCGATAGTTTTCAGGCAGAACTTATTGTAACCAATACTTCCGATACTGCACTTGAAGCATGGAAGCTTGATTTTGACATCACAAATCTTTGGAACGGAAAAATAATCGAATCCAATGATAACGGTTACAGCATTGCAAGCCAAATGTGGACCAATCCCATTTCAGGCGGCGGTTCGGTATCAATAGGCTTGACTGCAAATAAAAAGGATTCCGAAGAGCCTGCTGTCAGCAATGTCCGTTTATCTGAAGTGGTGATTGACAACAGAGGTTCGACCGATGAACCAACAGTTCCCGGAGAAGAAAAAATCAAGATCACTGCTGATGCACGTTACAATGCAAATGACGGCACAGCCGATATTTCCTGGAATACAAATGTCAGCAATGGCACATTTGATGTTATGTATTCGGAAGACAATATCGAATACACACAGATTGCAAGTGTATCGGACGAAAACTCCTATACATATGCTCTTGGAGATATCTGCGGAACAGTATATTTTAAGGTAAGACAGACAACGGAAAGCGGTCAGGTGGCTGAAAGCCCTGCTGTATCTATTGATATTCCCGTGCCTGCTGTTCCCGAAAAACCTGTTGTTGACGTATCAGCCGAATATGATCCCGAAACTGGATATATTGTTGTGTCATGGGAAACAAGCGTTGACGGCGGTACTTTTGATATTTATGTATCTGTTGACGGCGGAGAATTTTCAAAGATCGGTTCCGTGTCTGATACCACAGCTTTCTCATTTGCTCCCGAAGTATCGGGCAGCTATGATATAAAGGTTGTACAGACAACAGCCGCAGGAATGATCGGTGAAAGCAGTGTTGTAAATGTGTCCTGCACTATTCCTGATCCCATACAGGACATTGATTGGTCTGAAGCA
>CALBHM010000425.1 GCA_937892835.1 uncultured Ruminococcus sp.
CAAATTCGACATAAAAAGACCTCCGTTCGTACTCGATCATTTTATCACAAATAATAATGATTTACAATACAGTATTTTTATGTTATAATATTTAAAGTTTATTATTGGAGTGATATGAAATGGAGAATACAGAAAGAAAAGACCGTGTGCTGAGCATGATTCAGCCGACGTCCGTTCCGACTCTCGGCAATTACCTCGGTGCGCTTAAAAATTGGAAGCAGATGAGCGCAGACAACGATTGTATCTTTGCCGTTGCGGATCTTCACGCAATTACGGTTCGTCAGGAACCCGCAAAGCTCAGAAAACAGTCGCTTGAAATGTACGCTTTGATGATAGCCCTCGGCCTTGATCCCGATAAAAACATAATTTTTGTTCAGTCACATGTTCCGCAGCACAGTCAGCTCGGTTGGATTCTCAACTGCTATACGCAATTCGGCGAAGCGGCGAGAATGACTCAGTTCAAGGATAAATCCGCTAAGCATGCCGATAATGTCAATGTCGGACTTTTTGCTTATCCGACGCTTATGGCGGCTGATATTTTGCTCTACCAGGCGGATTATGTTCCCGTTGGTGCGGACCAGAAACAGCATCTCGAAATTACACGAGATATTGCCGAGCGTTTTAACGGCGCATATTCACCGACCTTTACTATTCCGAAGCCCTATATCGGTAAGACAGGCGCAAAGGTTATGTCGCTTCAAGACCCGACAAAGAAGATGTCCAAGTCCGATACAAACCCCAAGGCATCGGTTTATGTCCTTGATACACCGGACGATATCATGAAAAAGTTTAAGTCCGCTGTCACGGATTCTGAGGCAAGGGTGCACTATGCCGACGGCAAAGACGGAATCAACAACCTCATGGGTATTTATTCCTGCTGCACAGGCAAGAACTTTGACGAAATCGAAGCCGAGTTTGACGGCAAGGGATACGGCGATTTCAAAATTGCTGTCGCCGAAAGCGTTATAGCCGATGTAAAGCCCGTTCAGGACAGGTTCAATGAGATAATGAAAGATAAGGCATATGTTGAAAAGTGCGCTAAAGAGGGCGCAGAGAAAGCCTCATACATTGCCAACAAGACACTGACCAAGGTTATGAAGAAGGTTGGCTTCTGGCAGGTAAAATAAAATCAATATATATTAATAAAGACCTCTTCCCAATCGGAAAGAGGTCTTTTTGTGTCATCTTTTGAAATTCATCAGAGAATATAAATTGTTACTCCACGTCTGCCGAATGCGCTTGCCTGACCCTCTGAATCAAAATAAAGGTCGCAAACCGTTGAGCTGCTGCCGGACCAGTAGATGAATCCGCCGGTATCCTCGGCTGAAGCGTAGCCGTAAACATAAGAGCCGTCGTTTGAAACAATCCACATCTTTGTGCCGTAAGGAATCTGATTCGGGTTAACTGCAATATAACCCGGTCTTACATACTTACCTGTTGCGGTAACGCCGCCGCCCGAATAAGCGGAAGCTGTACCGGTTATAACTCTCTTGTACGATGTCGGAACGCCGTTCTTACCAATCTGAAGGCTCGACGGTGCGCTGAGAGTAGAAACGGTGTTTATGCCGTTTGCACTTGTCGTAGGACGTCTCTTTGTACCAACCTCAAGAATACGTTCGGTTGCTGCCTTTGTTACAACTGCATTTACCTTTATGGATTCCTTGAGCTTGCCGTCAACATATTTATCCTTATAGGTTACGTTCTGGCGGCCGTTTATACCCTTTTGAATCGTCTTTGTCTGATCTGTATAGAGATTTGCATTGTTTTTCTTCTGAGTTGTGAACGGGAGAACCTCGTCAACTGTTCTCTCCTTATAAGCTACTCGTGTAACCTTAATCTTCATGCCCTTTGTGAGAGCTGTATCAAGCGAGGCGGAAATAATATCGTCATCGTCGATTGTTACAACAGCCTTGTTGAGTGCATCGGCAACCGTGCCTGTAGCCATGTTGAGCTTATAGGTTTCACCGTCAGCAATAACTGTTACAGGGAATGCACGGGAGATAACAATCTCCATACCCTCATAAACAACATCTTCCTTATCGCAGCTAAGCTCGTCGCCGTCGTTAAGTCCGATTCCGTTCTCGGCGAGAGATCTTTCAACCGAACCGACTGCCGGGTACTTAACGCCTTCCTCGGAACCGTCATAAACGGTAATCATGCAAGCTCTGTAAACAGTGATGGTTGACTTCGAACCGCTTGAAAAATCGGAAAGGTCAACAACGTCACCCTTATTAATCTGAACATTTGCCTGGTTGAGAACATCCTCTGCACTGTCACGCATGGTTGTTATATTAATCTCTGTATCATCGGCAATGATCTTAACCGAATAAGAATTGGCGGCGGCAGCATAGATAGTTGCTGCGGCAAAGCACACGATAACGGTTATAAGAATAGCCTTTACCTTAGCTTTGGAGATCGCACTGCCGATCTTCTTCAGTGTTAATTTAATCGTTTCCATTTTGGAAGCTCCTTTTATAGGTCAATGACCTTTTATTCAGGTAAAAACCTGTAACGTTCAAGTTAGTTTTTGAACCAACGCTGCCTATTATAGTAATCTATGACCAATTTGTCAAATGAAAAAGCAAAACGATTTTGTTGAATTTTCACAAATTGTTCTTAATAATATCGAAACAATTCAAGAAATTACGGTCAAAAAATGCCGATAAATGCCATTTAACCTGTAATGTGAGGCTCTATTTTTGTGCAAAATCTAAAAAGTTACAAAAAGTTACAGATTTGATGTAAACTTGTTACTTCTTCGGCTCATTTAAAAGCATTTAACAGGGTTTAGGTCTATCTATTAATATAATATATAGCTGTACAACCCCAAAATCATGCATTAATCGAAAAAAATCTTTGTAACCTCTTGTAACTTATTGACAAGTCTGTAATAACTTGTTATAATTAGAAGCGATGTTTAAATGATTGTTGGAGGAAGGAACATGAAAAAAGTTTTATCCGTAATGATAGCCCTGACAACAATATTGTCGGTTCTTGCTATGAACAGCTTCAATGCGAGTGCTGCAAATTATAATCCGAGTGCGGCTCTTGATTATGCCGAGGATAACTGGGATAACGGCATTGAGCTCTGCGCAGGCTTCGTTTCAAATTGCATCAAAGCAGGCGGAATTAACGTTATGGAGCGTTCTGTCGGAAATCTTTATAATGCTCTCAAAGGCACTTACGGATCAGCTTATGTCCTTAAAACAGACGGTCCTTATATTTATTTTGAGGATAATGCCGGCAAGCTTTCACCGGGCGATCCCGTATTCTATTATTGCAACAGCTGCAAATCCTTCCAGCATGCGATTCTTTGCGGCAACGGCGATGACGGCGGAAGAATGACAGATTATGCGCATAACAATCCTCATCATGATACAACGACTTATATTTCATGGGGATGCCCGAGCTGCGGCGATATAAACTGGATAATGTATTCGGTTAATCTCAGTTCGGCAAATTCACACACACATTCATACAAAATGACGGTTACGAAGAAGGCTACATGCTATTCGACAGGAACAGAGACTTATACCTGCTCATGCGGTCACAGCTACACAAAGACAATCCCGATGACTGAGCATAGTATAGAATGGGTTTATACAACAAAGCCTTCGGTTTATCATACCGGTATTAAGCATATGGAATGTACCGTTTGTCACAAGATTGTATCTTCAAGTTCGCTTGCGGCAAAGGCAACAGCTGACGTAAACGGTGACGGAAAAGTTAATTCAAATGATGCATTGATAGTTCTTCGCTATTCTACCGGAAACACATCATTAATAAAGAGTCAAACATCAGAAATAAACGCCGACACAAACGGTGACGGAAAAATTAATTCATCGGATGCACTTATTATCCTGAGAATTTCAATCGGCGCAATTAATATCTGACAAATACATAAACAAATCGGGAGTAACTGTGTGAAGCTACTCCCGTTATTTATATTTAAATTTAAGACGGTTCAAAACGAACCGCCTTTTTTATATATTACCTGCGTTTTTCAGCATTTCTCTCGCACTTTCAAGCTGGA
>CALBHM010000426.1 GCA_937892835.1 uncultured Ruminococcus sp.
ATTTATAACGGTATTCCGCATTTGCTTGTTCCTGTTGTTTCAGACCCGAGAAAGGCAGCCGGTGCTCTCGGCTGGGCAGTTACGGAAATGCTCCAGAGATATAAGATGTTTTCCGAAAACGCTGTAAGAGATATCAAGGGCTACAACAAGCTGGCAGCTACGAGTGAAACGCTCACTCCGATGCCGCATATCGTTATATTTATTGACGAGCTGTCCGACCTTATGATGGCCGCTCCAAACGAGGTTGAGGATTCGATTTGCCGTCTTGCTCAGATGGCCCGTGCGGCAGGTATGCACCTTGTTATCGCAACGCAGAGACCGTCGGTTAACGTTATTACAGGTATAATCAAAGCAAATATACCGAGCCGAATCGCTCTTTCGGTTTCATCTCAGGTCGATTCAAGAACAATTATTGATACGGCAGGCGCAGAAAAGCTTTTGGGCTACGGCGACATGCTGTTTAGCCCTGTCGGTGTTTCAAAACCGGTCCGTGTTCAGGGCTGTTTCCTCTCGGATGAAGAGGTTGAAAGCGTTGTTAAATTCATAAAAACTCAGGGCGAGGAAAAGCAGTACGACGAAAAGGTTATGGAAGAAATCGAACGCCAGGCTGTTATCGAAAAGAAGCCTTCCGCTTCGTCATCTTCATCGGACGATTCCGGTGAGGGAGGCGATGAGATGATACCAAAGGCTATTGAGGTTGTCGTTGAGGCTCAGATGGCTTCAACAACGCTCTTACAGCGTAAATTGAAATTGGGCTATGCCCGTGCGGCAAGAATCATAGATGAGCTTGAGCAAAGACAGATCGTAGGCCCGTTTGAGGGCAGTAAGCCGAGAAAGGTTCTTATCTCCAAGCAGCAATGGATGGAGATGAACGCCCTCGGAAATGCTTCTGCTCCGATTGAAAATCCGATCGAGACTGAAACATATGAAGAAGATGAAGAGGAGTAATTCATGTTTTTACCGATAACCGCAGAAGAAGTAAAAGAAAGAGGATGGGACGAGGTAGACTTTGTCTATGTTTCGGGCGACGCCTACGTTGACCATCCCAGCTTCGGTGCGGCTATAATTACAAGAGTAATGGAAGCCGAGGGCTACAGAGTGGCTTTTCTCAGCCAGCCGGATTGGAGAACTAACGATGATTTTCTCCGTTTCGGCAGACCGAAGCTCGGCTTCATGGTTTCCTCGGGCAACATTGACTCGATGGTAGCTCACTACACAGCGGCAAAGAAGCACCGCAGTCAGGACGCTTATTCCCCGGGAAAAGTAATGGGTCTGAGACCCGACAGAGCTGTAATTGTTTACTGTAACAAGATAAGGGAGCTTTACGGCGATATTCCTATCATAATCGGCGGCCTTGAAGCGTCACTTCGCCGCTTTGCGCATTACGACTATTGGGACGATAAAATCAGAAGAAGCATCCTTTTTGATTCACAGGCTGACCTCATTTCCTACGGAATGGGTGAGAATCAGACGATTGAAGTTTGCCGAAGACTTTCCAACGGTGAGCCTATAAGCTCAATTACAGATGTCAGAGGAACCTGCTATGCCTGCGACGTGCGTGAAACTCCGCTTTACGGCGCAGAATGTCCGTCTTTTGAAAACGTTTG
The DNA here is from genome assembly GCA_937892835.1 of uncultured Ruminococcus sp. Classification (GTDB taxonomy): domain Bacteria; phylum Bacillota; class Clostridia; order Oscillospirales; family Acutalibacteraceae; genus CAG-488. The sequence continues at coordinate 1,608 of CALBHM010000426.1, forward strand.
CAAGAGCAAGAAAGAATACGCCATTTCCTGCCGAATTGAGCAGGACGAGCAGGATCATATCAGAGGAAAGCTTATTAAACAGCGTCACGGCAACAAGATGCTTGTGCAGAATCCTCCGATGCCTCCGCTCACTCAGGAGGAGATGGATTGGGTTTATTCGCTTCCCTATGAGAGGACATATCACCCTTGCTACGAGGAAATGGGCGGCGTTCCTGCGATTGAAGAGGTTGAATTTTCTATTACACACAACCGTGGCTGCTTCGGCGCATGCAACTTCTGCTCGATAGCTTTTCATCAGGGCAGATTTGTCACAACAAGAAGCAAGGAATCTATTGTTAACGAAGCAAAAATGCTTACCGAAAAGCCGAATTTCAAGGGCTACATTCATGATATAGGCGGTCCGACTGCCAATTTCAGGCGCACAAGCTGTCTTGTTCAGCTTGAAAAAGGGCTTTGTAAGGGCAAAAAGTGCCTTGCGCCGACACCGTGTAAGGCATTGAAAGCCGACCACAGCGAGTATCTTGATATTCTAAGAACCGTTCGCGAACTGCCGAAGGTCAAGAAGGTTTTTATTCGCTCGGGAATAAGATATGACTACATGCTCAAAGACCCGGATGATACATTCTTCCGTGAGCTTGTCAAATATCATGT
>CALBHM010000427.1 GCA_937892835.1 uncultured Ruminococcus sp.
AAGCTCGGCATTGATTCTCAGCTTTTCCCTGTCCGCACAGTGAGCCAGCTCTGCCTGTCTTAAACTGAGCTTTTTTGAAACTCTCGCTATTGCGGAATTTAGGAGCTTAACCAGGTCCTGACCTTTTTGCTTCGTGCGTTCAAGGCGGTCACATTCGTAGTAGAATTCGTCGAGAAGCTCGGAAAAGCTTGATTTTATCTCCGTCCTGTAGCGGTCACCGTACTGCTTGATAGGGAAGAAGGAGAAGTCAACCGGCTTGCCGGTCTCGTCCTTAAGCATGAACGGAACGCCGGGTTCATTCATTATGATATTGCGTAAATTGTCGAGATTTTTTGAGAGGTACTCAAAGCCCTTGTCGCTTACCTCGTCGGTGTAAAGCTCGCCGAACTCTCCGCAAAGCTCACGGCAGGTGAGGGGAGACGCACCCTGCAAGGTGCTGAGCACGGCGGACGAGAGAGATTTCGACGGAAAAGTTTTAATCTGTGCGATGATATTCTCCGTCGTGTGATCCGTTATGTTGAGCTTGCTCTGCGGCGGTGGTGCAATATATTTGAAGCCGGGCAGAATCTGACGAACCGCCGACTGGCTGAGGTCAATTCGCTTGATTGCGTCAACGATTTTTCCGTCGCCGTCAAAGAGAATGATATTTGAGTATTTTGCCATTATCTCAATCGAGAGAATAAGCTTTATTTTATCGCCGATTTCGTTTGTAGCGTTGAAGTCAAGGTAAAGTATTCGGTCAAGACCCGATTGACGTATATCAATCAGCTGAGCGTTGAGCAGCTTTTTTCTCATCAGCATGCAGAACATCGGCGGAACAGCCGGATTCTCGGGTGCATGCTCAGTCAGATGAATTCTCGGACTGTTGCCCCTTATTGAAAGGAAAAGCTTCTTCGCTCCGCTTTTTCCACGCAGGTGAATAACCAGCTCCTCACGGGAGGGCTGGTGAACCTTTTCAACTCTGCTGAATGCGATTTCTCTGAGCAGCTCGTCTTTAATTTTGCTGAGAAATATTCCGTCAAGTGCCATAATTACCTCAAATAAATTTTATCGGATTTTCCTGTTTGATGTTAATAATTTCAATGTCCGGGAACTGTGTCTGCAATTTTTTTACAAGAACGGGAACAACGACGATTTCCGTCTCGTAATGTCCGGCTGCGATGAGCGTTATGCCCTGCTGAACGCAGTCAAGAAAGTTGTGGTGCGATGCGTCGCCCGTGATGAAAGCGTCAATTTCGCCTGCCGCTTCAATCAATGAACAGCCTGCACCTGTGCAGATTGCAATTTTTTTGATTTTTTTGCCTGCATCGGCAAAGCGAACCTTTGTGTTGAGCGTTTTTGCAATTCTTGCCGCAAGATTTTCTGCCGTGGTCGGTTCAACCGTTCCGAGCCTTAATATCGGGTCGTCGGCACGGGTGACGTTTATTCCGAGTAATTCTGCAAGGCTGTCGTTCGTTCCGCCGTCCGCTATGTCGAGCGGAGTGTGACAGCAGAGCGCATTCATCGAGCTTGCGACAAGCTCATACGGCACGCTGCCCTTTGTCACGGCTTTTATCGGGTTGAAAATGACAGGGTGGTGGCTGATCATCAGGTCTGCGCCTATTGCTTTCGCTTTTTTGATTTCCTCGGGAGTGATGTCGAGCACAACGGCAACCTTGTTTACATCGGCATTCATATCGCCGACAAGCATACCGCTGTTGTCCCA
>CALBHM010000428.1 GCA_937892835.1 uncultured Ruminococcus sp.
ATGATATGAGCCTCTCGCAAGATTAACCGGTACGGAAACATCAAATTCGGGGGTCATTTCAAGCTCTCTCTTAACCGCAAGCTTGTGAAGCTCCTCGGCCTTTCTTCCGATTGCGTCGGCAACGCTCTGCTTAAATGTGTTGACCGCCTGACCCATAGTCTTTTTCTCATCGGGGGAAAGCTTGCCCATTCCCTTGAGAAGTGTTGTTACATGGCCGCTCTTGCCGAGGAAATTAACTCGAAGAGTTTCCAGCTCGGAAGCGTCCTTGACCTGCAAAATAGAGTCTTCAAACTTTTTTCTGAGCAAATCGATTTGTTCTGCCATTTTATAACCTCCTGATAAAAATAAAACCCGTCCGATAACAAGACCCAAATCTTGTTATGGGACGGGATAAACCGTGGTACCACCCATATTCGGAGCCTATGCTCCGCACTCTTTAACCGTCATGATGCGGACGGGTACGCCCTGCTTAATCCAAGCTTTCGCAGGTCACTCCGATGCTGAAATTCGTTTCTGCTCGCAAGGCGGTGCTTTCAGCCGATGACAGCCGCTCTCTTTGCTCACTCAGGCAAAAACTACTTACACATCTTCAACGTGTATCGTCACGGACTATCTTAACATCTTAATTCGGTTTTGTCAAGGGATAATATTCGGTAAATTATGCTTTATTTATTTTGCGCACAGGTCGAACATATTTCCAGAATCGTTTGCAATCGTGATAGAAATAGAAAACTCTGCCCGGGGCGGTGTCAAGCTCATAGCCAGAAGCGGTGTAGTCAAAATCCTTCATTGCCTGCTCGATTTTCTGCTCAACGGCAGCATTCTCTGTCTCAAAATCAAACGGTCCGTGCTCAAAAACAAGATATTCGCCCTCCGGCACGTCCATAATCATCATCTGCGGTGGGATTTCGCCGTCATAGTCAACCGGCAGCCTTACACCGTAAGCCTCGGCGAGCGGAATTCCCCAGCTGCAAATTCTGCCCTCGGGTTCATTAATAAACGCCATAATCTGTCCGCTGCCGCTGTCATTTTCTTCGCCGCCGACGTCGTCAAGCTTGCCCTTTATGCTGTCGAGCAGACCGCAAATCGTTTCGCAGTCCTGTCCCGGGATTCGGCTCTGTTTCTGCCAGAAATCCCAGTAGCCGATACTCTCATAGTTTCTGATGTGCAAAAATTTATGTGCGGGAATAGTTATAAAATATGTTTTTACTTCACAGTTTGTCTCTTTCATGCCAAGTCCTCCGATATCCATAAGATAGCAGTCAAAGGGTCTCAGAATTGTACGAAGAACAACGGGTACAGGCCTCTTTCTATACTCACTCGGCGTTATGCCGTAAGCCTCACGGAAAGCTCTTGTGAAAGCCTCATGCGAAGAAAAGCCGTAGTCGAGGGCAATATCAAGGATTCCCCTGTCGGTGTCTCTCAGCTCCCTGAGCGCAAAGGCAAGCCGCCTGTATCTCATATAATCACGCAGCGACATTCCCGAGATTTCGCTGAACTTTCTTGAAACATAGAATTCGGAATAGCCGAGAGCCTTGGCCAGCCGGCTGAGCGTCAAAGCCTCGTCATCGTGATTCTTGATGCAAGCGTCTATTTCGTCAATTACATTCTGAATGTTCCTGTACCAGTCATACATCGTTCTGCCCCCTTGACAAATATATTATATCGAAGTCAAAAAGTTTACGCTTGATTTAGTTTGCGCAAAAAAGAAAAGCGAAGATTCCCGGGAAAGAAAATCTTCGCCTTAAATTCAATTAAAGAACCTTATTGAAGAAATCAATGGCTCTCGGCTCTTTCGGGTTGAGAATAACCTCCTGCGGCGTGCCTTCTTCGATAATATAACCGTCATCAATGAAAAGCACACGGTCGGCAACCTCACGGGCAAAGCCTATCTCGTGAGTAACAATAGCCATAGTCATTCCCTCGGCTGCAAGGTCTTTCATAACCTGAAGAACCTCGCCTACCATTTCGGGGTCGAGCGCAGATGTCGGCTCGTCGAAGAGCATTATATCGGGATTCATGCAAAGGGAACGTGCGATTGCAACTCTCTGCTTCTGTCCGCCTGAAAGCTGATGCGGATAAGCGTCAGCCTTGTCTGCAAGTCCAACCTTTTTAAGCATTGCCATTGCTTCCTCTTTTGCTTTTTCCTTTGAAGCCTTTTTCAGCTGAACGGGAGCAAGCATAAGATTTTGCAAAACATTAAGATTATTGAAAAGGTTGAAATGCTGGAACACCATTCCGATATTCTCACGAATCTTGTTGAGGTCGGCTTTTTTATCCGTAATCGTCTGGCCGTCAACAATGATTTCGCCACCTGTCGGCTCTTCAAGACGGTTTATGCAGCGAAGAAAAGTTGACTTACCGCTGCCGGACGGTCCGAGGATAACGACAACCTCGCCCTCGTATATATCGGTCGAGATATCCTTGATAACCTCCAAATGGCCAAAGTTCTTCTTTAGGTGAGAAACGTGAATTTTAACGTTGTTTTTATTTACGGCCACGGTTCATCCTCCTCTCAAGAGCCTTTGCAATCTTGGAAAGTATTGTGATAACGATAAGATACATCACACCAACGAGGAACCATACCTGGAACGACTTAAAGTTGATTGCAATAACATTCTGGGCGGCATTTACAAGCTCGGGGAAGCCGATAACGGAAAGAATCGAGGTATCCTTGAGCGTGATGATAAACTGGTTGATGATGCTCGGTATCATTGTACGGATAGCCTGCGGAAGAACGACCTTCTGCATTGCTTTCCAATAGGGAATTCCGAGGCTTCTTGCGGCCTCCATCTGTCCGACATCTACGGACTGAATTCCTGCACGGATGATCTCCGACATATATGCGCCGCAGTTGAGCGAAAGGCAGATTATACCTGCCTGCAATGCGGTGAATGTAAAAGTGCTGTGGAAAAAGTTTTTCAAAGCGTAAGGTATACCGAAGAAAACGAAGAAAGCAAGAACAATCATCGGAACGCCACGGATAATATCAACAAAAACCTGTGCTATGACGTTGCATACCTTACTTTTAAGCACGCTGAGCATACCGAAGATGAGACCGATGATGCTTGCGAAAATCAGGCTGTAGAAAGCCATGATAAGCGTCTGTCCCATTGCTTCAAGCAGCAGCTTGCCATAAACCGAAATTATATCTGCCATTTAGCGGACTCCTTTTGACAACAGCAGGGCATCTTTGCAGACGCCCCACCGCTCATTTTTTAAAATTAGCCAACGTACTTGTTGATGATTTCGTCGTACTTGCCGTTTGCCTTGATGTTCTTAAGACCTGCGTTGAACATATCAAGGAACTCCTGATTAGCGGAATTGAAGATTGCAAGACCGTAATCGTTACCCTCGCTGGCTGTGTTCTCAAGAACCTTGAGCGCAAGCTTGCCGTTCTTGATGGAGTCGACCATGATCGGTGTATCCTCGAAGCAAGCAACTGCCTGGCCACCGATAACTGCCTGATACATTGTCGGGGAATCCTTGAACGAAGCGATTGTGAAGCCGTACTTATCCTTGAGGCTGTTTGCATAGTCAGCACCCATTGTACCTGTCTTAACGGCAACCTGCTTGCCCTTAAGATCCTCAAAGCCCTTGATCGTGGAATCAGCTGCAACAGTCATTGTCTGTGTGCAGTGATAATATCCGTCTGAGAAAATCCAGCCCTCGCTCTTACGCTTCTCTGTGATAGAAGCACCTGCGATCATGGCGTCTGCCTGACCTGCCTGGCATGCTGCGATAGATGCGTCCCAACCAACGCTGTTAAGCTCATACTTGAAACCCTGATCCTCAGCGATAGCGGCAAGGATTTCAACGTCGATACCAACGAGATTGCCCGAAGCATCCGTGTACTCAAACGGTCTGAAAACCGTATCGGTAGAAATCTTCCATACTTTTTCGTCTGTCTTGTCGTCTCCCTTGGAGCCGCAGCCTGCGAAGAGGCAGAACATTGTAGCTACGCAAAGAAGAATTG
>CALBHM010000429.1 GCA_937892835.1 uncultured Ruminococcus sp.
TTTGGTCGCTTCTTCAAGCGTGCCGCCTACCTGACAGCCTGCCGCCTGCGGATGTCCGCCGCCGCCCATTGCCGCACAAATTTCAGAAACGTTGATCGGGCGGTTGCTTCTCATCGAGATTTTGTAGCTGCCGTCCTTGCGTTCACGCATTGTGACGCCGACAAGCACACCCTCAATCTGCCTCGGAAGAGAGGCGATTGCGTCAACCTCGCTCTCGTCGGAGCCGCTCTGACGGTACATTTCCTGCGTGACCGTTATCAGTGCGCATTTGCCGTCAAGGAACATTTTCATGCCGCCGACAGCCAGTTTTTCGAGAGCAACATAGGTTCTCGTTTTCGTCTCGAACATGACAGTATTTATTGTCACGTTGTCAGCACCGCACTCAATCATTTCCGCCGCCATGCGCATTGTGCGTGGCGTGACGTTTGAATAGCGGAAGCAGCCGGTGTCGGTTGAAATTCCCGTGTAGATACAATCTGCAATCTGCTTTGTCGGTTTAACACCGAGTGCATGAATAACTTCAAGAATTATTTCGCATGCCGCCGCAGCGTTTGCTTCAAGTAAGGTCCTTTCGGCGAACATACGGTTTGAACCGTGGTGGTCAATGCAAAGCTCAATCCTGTCGGCGAATTTCTCCTCAAAGTCCTTGCCGAGCAGCTTTGTGTCAGCTACATCGACCGCAACGAGAGTGTCAAAGGTACACTCGTCCTCGCAGGCCTTTCCGAGATAATCAAACTTTTTCGCAATCGTGTCATTGCACCTGACGTTTGCGCTTTTTCCGAGAGCTTCAAGTGCATACTTGAGCGCAAAAGCCGAGCCGAGTGTGTCTCCGTCCGGGTGCGAATGGGTCAATATCAAAAAATTGTCCCTTGATTTTAAAAATTCAACCGCCGTTTCAAGATTGATAACCATTAGTCCTCAGTCCTCAAATCATCCATAATCTTAACAATATGCATACCGTGCTCGATGGAATCATCGGCAACAAAGCTAAGCTCGGGAGTTTTCCTCAGGTGAAGCCGCTTGCCGACCTCTCTGCGGATATAGCCCGTTGCGCTCTTAAGACCTTTAACGGCCTCCTTGGCAACGTCAAGTCCCTCCATTGCGCTGATGTAAACCTTGGCGTAGGAGGCATCGGAGCTGACTTCGACCCTCACTACGGTAAGCATTTTATCCATTACCCTCGGATCCTTAAGCTCTCTGATAACCGCAATAATTTCACGCTTAATATCCTCGGATACTCTGTCTATTCTGTAACCTGCCATAAGCTACCTCTTAATCTCTGTATTCTTCGACAGTGTAGGCTTCAAATATGTCGCCCTCCTTGATGTCGGAGAACTTTGTAAGACCGATACCGCACTCATAGTTGGAAGCTACCTCTTTTACATCGTCCTTGAATCGGCGAAGTGAAGCAATGTCATCAACAGCAAGCACGATGCCGTCACGAACAACACGAACCTTTGAGTTTCTTGTAATCTTTCCGTCAAGAACATAGCAGCCTGCGATCTTGCCGACGGAGGAAATCGTAATAACATTTCTGACCTCGGCACGGCCCTGCTCAACCTCACGGAATTTCGGAGCAAGCATGCCCTTGATAGCTGCCTGAATTTCCTCGATGCAGTCGTAGATAATTCTGTACATTCTCATCTCAACGCCGTCACGCTCTGCAAGGTTAACAGCAACCGGATCGGGACGGACATTGAAACCGACGATAATTGCGCCGGAAGCGTTTGCAAGCATAACGTCGGACTCGCTCGGAGCACCAACACCGCTGTGGATAACACGAACTCTGACTTCCTCATTTGAAAGCTTCTCAAGGCTCTGCTTAACAGCCTCTGCCGAACCCTGAACGTCAGCCTTAACGATTATGTTAAGATCCTTCATCTCGCCGTCCTTGAGCGAATCAAAGAGATTGTCAAGAGTAACCTTCTGAACAGACTTAAACTGCTCTTCCTTGGCCTCTGCCTTTCTCTGCTCAACAAGCTCACGGGCAAGACGCTCGTCTGTAACTGCGTCAAAGATATCGCCTGAATTCGGAACCTCCGCAAGGCCGGTAATCTCAACCGGAACGGACGGACCTGCCGACTTAATCTTTCTGCCCTTGTCGTCAACCATTACACGGACACGGCCGACAGCCTGACCAGCAACGATGATGTCGCCTGAATTAAGCGTACCTTTCTGAACAAGGAGGGTTGCGATAGGACCTCTGCCCTTATCAAGACGGGCTTCTATAACAATACCCTTTGCCGCTCTGTTCGGGTTAGCCTTAAGCTCCTGCATTTCGGCAACAAGGAGAATGCTTTCAAGCAGCTTGTCGATACCCATATGCGTCTTTGCCGAAACGGGAACGCAGATGATGTCGCCGCCCCACTCCTCGGGAACAAGGCTGTGCTCGGTGAGCTGCTGCATGATTCTGTCCGGATTTGCGCCCGGTCTGTCCATCTTATTGATAGCAACGATAATCTGAACCTCTGCTGCCTTTGCGTGGTTGATAGCCTCGATAGTCTGCGGCATGATACCGTCATCGGCGGCAACAACAAGAACAGCGATATCCGTTGCCTGTGCGCCTCTTGCACGCATTGATGTGAATGCGGCATGACCCGGAGTGTCAAGGAAAGTAATCTTCTGACCGTTGAGGTCAACTCTGTAAGCACCTATATGCTGTGTAATTCCGCCGGCCTCGGTCGAGGTAACGGAGGTGTGTCTGATTGCGTCAAGGAGAGATGTTTTACCGTGGTCAACGTGACCCATTACGCATACAACGGGATCACGGGCAACAAGATCCTTGTCGTCGTCCTCGCTGTCGTCGATAATTCTGTCCTCGATAGTAACAACAACAGCCTTTTCGCACTTTGCACCAAGCTCGGTCGCAACGATTTCGGCTGTATCATAATCGATAACCTCGTTGACCGTTGCCATCTGACCGAGGGCGAAGAGCTTTTTGATAACCTCTGCCGCCGTCATGTGGAGAAGTGCGGCAAGGTCGCCGACTGTGATCTCCTCGGGAACCTGAATGTGAAGCTGCGGCTTCTTTGCTCTCTCGGCTGCGATTCTCTTGAGCCTTTCCGCTTCGGTCTCACGGCGGGACTTCATGCCGGGTCTGCGCTGCTGAGACTTCTGCTTCAGCTTCTGCTTGTTGACCGTTCTGTCACTTCTTCTGTCCTGATTGACGGGAGAAATGTTCTCGTACTTTTCGTTGTATTTATCAAGGTCAACGTTGCTTGCCCTTGTGTCAATCGTTCTGAATTCGCCCTTGGTTCTGCTCTGCGGAACTGCGTTGGGGTCTTTCTGCTTCTTCTTCGGCTGATCGTTATTCTTGGCCGGAGCTTTTTTCTCGTCCTTTGCGGGAGCGTCGGACTTTGCATCCTTCTTCTTCGGCTCATCCTTTTTATCAGCCTTTTCCTCTTTCTTTTCTTCCTTCTTCGGCTCGTTTGCCGTTGCAAAATAAGCGTCGAAATTTTCAACGCTGTTTTCCTGCGTTACAATTTCAAATATAACGTCAAGCTCGGCTTCTTCGAGAGCCGTCATGGATTTTTTCTGTCCGTCAAAATGCTTGGTTACAATATCAAGAATTTCCTTACTGGGGCAATCAAAATCCTTTGCCACTTCGTGGACACGATATTTATTTATCATAAAATGCGTTCCTCCCCGGATTGATTTTCGTTAAGTTTAGCGATCAATGACTTTGCGAAGCCTTCATCATCAACGGTGAAAACCGCCGCCTTGAAGCTCAGTGCCTGCTTAATGTCAAGCATAGTGTATTTTACGTCGTAAACCGTTTTGTTGTGTGTTTTTGCAAGACCCGATATTTCGTCGGAAAGCCTTTCCGAGGCATCCGAACAGATTATGCAAAGCTTTGCCTTGCCGCTGTTGATTGCCTGCTTGCAAGCGTCGTGACCCAGGCTGAGTCTGCCGGCACGTCTGCAAAGGCCTAAAAGATTGAGCACCGAATCATTCATCGTTTTTCAGCTCCTCTGCCATTTTATCGTAGACCTCGTCGGGAATCTGGCACAGGAATGATTTTTCAATTCTTTTTGCTTTTCTCGCTTTTTTGAGACATTCAACATCACGGCAGATATAAGCTCCTCTGCCGTTCTTTCTGCCCGTAAGGTCAAGAACGATTTCGTCCTCGGGAGTTTTTACAACACGGACAAGCTCTTTCTTTGGCTTCATCTCGCCGCAGCCCATGCATTTGCGCAATGGAATTTTCTTCTGCTGCATTCCTGCACCTCCTTTAGAATTAAAGTTCTACCGACGGGTCGGTCTTTCCGCTCTCGGGCTTGATGTCTATCTTCCAGCCTGTGAGTCTGGCAGCAAGTCTTGCGTTCTGTCCCTTGTTGCCGATAGCGAGCGAAAGCTGGAGGTCGGGAACAATAACTCGGCATGACTTTTCTGCGTTTTCATCTATTGTGACCGAAATGACCTCTGCCGGAGCAAGTGATGCGGCAATGAACTCTTTCGGATCGTCGCTGTATTTAACAATGTCTATCTTCTCGCCGTAGAGCATATCGACAATCTTGCCTACACGAGCACCTCTCGGGCCTATGCATGCGCCGACTGCGTCAACATTCTCATCTGCCGAATAAACGGCAATCTTCGTCCTTGAGCCTGCTTCACGGGAAACTGCTTTAATCTCAACTGTTCCGTCATAAATCTCGGGAACCTCAGACTCGAACAGCCTCTTGACAAGGCCGGGGTGAGTTCTCGAAATTGTAACTCTCGGACCTCTTCTGCCCTCCTTGGCATCTGCAACACCGGCGATATAAACCTTAATAAGCATACCGGGAAGAAGAGTTTCGTTCGGAATCTGCTCGCTTCTGAAGAGCGGCTCCTGAGCCTTGCCGATTTCAACGATAGCGTCCTTAGTTTCGGGATCAACTCGTGAAACCTTAGCTGTAACGATTTCCTGATTGTGAGCCTGGAACTCCTCACGGAGTCTGCCGTGCTCGGCCTCACGAATACCCTGACGGATAACGTGCTTGCCTTTGTCGGCTGCAATTCTGCTGACCTCTTTCGTTTCAAGCTCAATCTCAATGATATCGCCGACCATAGCTGTCGGCTTGTATTTCTGTGCCTGCTCAACGGTCAAATCCTCATCAGGGTCAATAACCTCGGAGACAACGTTCTTTCTTACGAAAACACGAATTGTCTTTTTCTCCGGGTCAAGCTCGCAGAAAACGATGTCCTTATTGTTGTAGTCACGCTTGATTGCCGTGACAAGTGCTTTCTGAATACCCTCGCAGAGTACGTCCATCGGTATTCCTTTTTCTTTTTCAAGCATTTCGAGTGCCATAAAAAGCTCTTTGTTTACCATTGTTCTTCTCCTCCGAAATCATCAAGTTTAACATAAGATGTTTCTTTTTTATTTATAACGAGCTTCGCCCCGTCCTGAGTAAGAAGCTCAAAATTTCCGTTGTCGTAGCTTTCGAGAGTGCCTTTATACTCTCTGCAGCCCTCAAGCGGACGAATCAGCTTAACCTGAATCGGTTTGCCGATGCATTTTTCAAAATGGCTGTCTCTTTTGAGACTGCGCTCCAGTCCGGGAGAGCAAACCTCAAGGCAGTAGCTCTGCTCAATCGGGTCAGCCTCGTCAAGCGGCTTATCGAGAGCATGGCTCATATCAACGCAATCGTCGATTGAAATTCCGCCGTCCTTGTCGATGAAAACTCTGAGAAACCAGTCTGCACCCTCTTTTTCAAAGCGCACGTCCCAAAGCTCAAGGCCGAGACTCTCGGCAATCGGCTGAGCGATATCCCAAACGGTGTTGACGGTGATTCCGCCCTTTCCTTTTGAAGCCATTGTAACGCCTCCTTTACAATACAAAGGAGCGGGTCGCCCCACTCCTTTGTCAATACCTTAGTTAATTTACATACATATAATACCACATTATAATGTAAATATCAAGTGTTTTTTATTATTTCTTTTTCTTCATGCCTTTAAGCGGATTCTCCGGCTTTACGCCGCCTGTAAGGAAGCCGCTGATATACATGAGATACGCTGCGAGAATTGAAACAACAACGCAGATCGGGATAAGTGTTCCTGTGCCGAGGCTGCCGTCAAACATAAGCACGATAACGGCTGCAATTACGGGAACGAATGAAATTCTCCAGTGCTTTGCAAGATATCCTGCGCCGAGAGCACCGAAAAGTGCCGGGAGAACCTGATCGAATGCGGGCTTGAGAGCCGAATCCTCACCAGTAAGAGCCGGAAGAACGGGTGTTAGAGCGAGGACACCGACCGCAAGAATGACTGTTGTAACAATAGATGACGTTGCCGTTGCGATTGTTGAGATAACCTCGTCGGCCTCTGTGCCGGGCTTCGTCTTTGCAAGCTCACGGGAATTGAGAACGCAGGGGAGCTTGAGGTTGGTGATGTTACCGGTAACAAATGAAAGATATGTTGCGCCCGTGCCGAGCATCGGAGCGTAAACGATAATTTCAAGAACAGCCGATGTCCAGAAAATCGGAATAACCTTCAAAAGGCCTTTGAAAACCTGATTGAATGTCGGCCATGCGTCAAACTTTATGCAAATTGCAACGGGAACAGCGACCAGAACGCAGATCGCCGTAACCATGAAAATGCGTCCCCATGTATGGGTGGCGTCCATATAATTACGTTTTGTCTTGTTCATGCGATCGGCCTCCATTCAAATGTTGATATACTTTCCGGAAGAACATAATGCATAAGCACAGCCATGCCCATGCCGGCGAACATACCGATCGGCATGACGAACGGCTCGAATTTTTCCCACTTGAACTTCTTGCAAAGAGCCTGAAGAACAACAACAACTATAACCGACGTGATAAGAACCGTAACTGACATAACGCCTGCACCCATTCCGACGGGAGTAAGCTTGCCTTCCTGCTTGATTGTTGAAGCTTTACCTGCGATTGCATTACCGATAAATGCCGAAATAAGTCCGATGAATGTTGCGGCAGAGATGATGTCGCCGAATTTGTTGTCGCCGCTCGAATTGTTTGTTACCTGACCGACCTTGCTCTGAATTTTCTTGAGGAAAATCGGAATGAGCAGAAGCGAGAAGATAACACCGATTGTCATAACCCATGAAACGGCAGCGAAAATTTTCGGATCGGTTATGTTCTGACCGAAAACGGCAATGCTTGAACCGTCCTGGAAAGATTCGAGAGCCGCCTGAGCCGCCGTAACCTCATACTGGAGGTTGCCGACAACGGTAAGACGAATCCACGGAAGAACAATTCCGAGTGTACTTGCCAGAGTAACAACGGTTGCAAAAATCGCAATAGCCGGAGCGATTGTGAAAAGTGCGCTCGAAGTAACCGCCTTTTTCATGTCTGAGGTTGTGAGGCCGACCTCTTTGCCGTGTTTCCATGCACGGATGAGGAAAAACAGGGACTGCGCAAGGACAAAGACAATGACCATTGCCGCAAGTCCGTACATAAATCCGCTTTCTTTAAAATCTTGCATTACATATCCCCCTTGAAACTTGTTGATATGTGTTTTATTCTATCACAATATGTATTCCGCCGTCAAGAAAATAATGAAAAAGGGGAGGTTGTGCAAAAAAAAAACACCGCCGAACAGAATATGTTCAACGGTGGTGAATGTTATTTTAGAAATTTGTTATGATGATTTCCATTGATTTTCATTAGGATAAAACGGTCGTTTTCAGGCGAATTATCCCTATGTATCTATTTGAAATAGCAATTTTCATAATTCTATATAGTTGAATCGGCTATTTCGCTTTACCCCCTTGATTTATATAAATTAATCGTATATTATCTTAATAAACCGCATAGCTCGATTGCTGTGAAACAAAAGCCATTACATATTTGCTTAATAAATTTTTGCCTCCTTGGCAGGGTCACCAAGTTAAAATTCTGCTTAAATCTTATCAGCCTTCCCCTTGGAGGGGAAGGTGGGCGGCGGATTGCGCCGCTCGGATGAGGTGGCAGGTTTTTATCTTATTATTCAACGATATCAGCCTTGACCTTTTCCATCTCATCACCGTCTTACGACGGAGCGTCTCGCTGCGGCTCGGTCACGCCACGGCTCTGACAGTCCACCGGACTGTCATTCACTACCGTGTCGACACTTCGCTACCCTCAAGGGGAAGCCTTGGTAAATTTCTTCTGACCTCTAGGTCGATGTGGTCATCGACCCCTACGAAATGTGCCTTTATTGAACCACATCGTACATTGAAATCTGATAAATTTGCTTCAATCAAGGAGGATATTTAATCAAACTGCATGGCTCGATTGCTGCAAAATAAAACCACCGCCGAACAGATTTTCACTGCTCGGCGGTGCGTTTTTATTCGGTTTATTATTCGGCCTTGGCCTCGGCGGATTCAAATACAAATCCGTCGTCGGTATGCTTGCAAACATACTTGTTGCCGGATGTGATGTGGCCGTCAAGCATTTCCTCGCTGAGTTTATCCTCAATCTGCGACTGGATAGCACGTCTGAGCGGTCTTGCACCGTATACCGGGTCAAAGCCCTCGTCGGAAATCTTCTCGATTGCGCTGTCGTCAAAGTCAAGCTCAATGCCCATGTCATGAACACGGTTCTTGAGTGTCTTGAGCATTCTGCGTGCGATTTCCTTGATGTCGTCCTTATTGAGCTGCTCGAATACGATGATATCGTCAACCCTGTTAAGGAATTCGGGACGGAAGCACTTCTTCAATTCGCCCATGACTGCGTCCTTGATATCGCTCTGGCTCATTGTGTCGTTGTTTTCCTCGCCCTTGAAGCCGAGTGCGGCATTGCCGGCATTCGTTATGAGCTTTGCACCGACGTTTGAGGTCATGATTATGATGCAGTTTTTGAAGTCAACTTTTCGGCCCTGAGAATCGGTGAGAACGCCGTCATCAAGAATCTGAAGGAGCATGTTGAATACATCGGGGTGAGCCTTTTCAATCTCATCGAAAAGAACCACGCTGTAGGGCTTACGACGAACCTTTTCGGTAAGCTGACCGCCCTCGTCATATCCGACATAGCCCGGAGGTGAACCTACAAGCTTGGAGACTGTGTGCTTCTCCATGAACTCGGACATATCAAGTCTTATCATTGCACTTTCATCGCCGAAAAGCGTTGCGGCAAGAGTTTTGCAAAGCTCTGTTTTACCTACGCCTGTAGGGCCGACAAATATAAATGATGCAGGTCT
>CALBHM010000430.1 GCA_937892835.1 uncultured Ruminococcus sp.
CGCGCTGCTGCTCGCCGCCGCTGAGATCGAACGGATGAGAGTCGAGAAGATTTTCAATCTGTGTTAAAATTGCAACCTTTTCAATTTTTTCATTGTCTTGTGACATCTCGCAAAGCTCTTCTCTGACTGTCCTTGAAGCGAAAAGGGTTTGAACCTCCTGCGGCATGGCTGCAACAGTGCCGTTGATTTTAATTTTACCGCTGTACGGCTTTTCAATTCCGACAATTACTTTAAAAAGAGTTGATTTACCTGCACCGTTTCCGCCGAGCAATGCAAACACAGAGCCTTGCGGAATTTTTAAGCTTAAAGAGTTTAAAATATCGTCGGAATCTTTTTCATATTTGAACGAAATATTTTTTAATTCTATTGCATTTTTTTCGCTGAAAATTTTATTTTTTCTTTCAACTTTTTTGCAAATTATTTTTTGATTCCTGATCCACTTTCTTCCGTCACGGACACAGACAGGTGCTTCGTCTTTTCCGTTTGCCGCTGCAAAAATTTTCATCGCTGTTGGTAAACTTAATCTAACAAGCTCGGGTAATTCGTTTGCAATTTCACCGACTCTTTTCGGTTCATTGTCTGCGATAATTTTTCCGCTATCCATAACAACGATTCTGTCGGCAAAGGAGAAAATGTCCTCCAGTCTGTGCTCGGTTATGATTACTGTGACACCGAGATCCTTGTTGATTTTGTTAACAGTTTCAAGGAAACGTTCTGCGGCAATCGGATCAAGACGTGATGTCGGTTCGTCAAGAATCAGAATGTCCGGGTGCATTGCCATGACGGCGGCAAGATTAAGAATTTGCTTCTGACCGCCGGAAAGTTCGGCCGTTTTTTTATCAAACCAATCGTTGATACCGAAGTAAGAGGCCATCTCGGCAACCCTGAGACGGATTTCCGCAGTTTTCATTCCAAGATTTTCGAGTCCGAACGCCAACTCATGCCACACCTTGTCCGTGACAATTTGGCTCTCGGGATTCTGCATAACGAATCCGATTCTTTCGGACTGTGTTCTTAGGTCTGTTTTATCAAGCTCTGTACCGTTAAAATATATTTTGCCATCCCGTTCACCCTTAGGAGCAATCGCAGGTTTGAGCTGACGGAGTAGGGTCGTTTTTCCACAGCCGCTTTTACCGCAGAGAACCACAAATTCGCCCTCGTTGATTTTCATGTTGATTTTTTCAAGGCAATTTCTATTACCGAGAGAATATCTGAAGCTTAAATTTTCGATTGTAATCTGTGCCATTTGATATCCTCCTTTAAGTCAATTATGAGCGGTAAAAAACAAAGCAAAGTGAAAGCGACGAGTGAAATTATTGAAAGCATAGTGAATGGATTTATTGTTAAATTCAGTTCATTAATAATGTAGGTCGTGCCGCCTTCGGACGGCGGATTTATTATCACATATGGATTGTAAATGCAGTAAGCCGAATTGCGAACGAGACCGGATATAATTAAGGCATCAAACAACGTGAGCGGAATAATCGCAAGCGTGTCGCCCGTATGCCATTGAAATCTTGAGTAATAGGTTCTGCCTTTGAGACCGTAGCCTCTCGCTTTCATGGAGTCGGCAGTTTCGATTGCATTCTCGAAGCTCCATGAAACAAGTATTCCGATATTTTTAAAAGTGTTTTTCATCTTGATGATGAAGTTATTTGATTCGTTTTGTCCCATATATTTTCTTGCCTGTGAAATTTCTTTATAACGTCGGCGGTAGAGCGGAACAAATCGGAGTATCATTGAAACAACAAGCGCACCTTTTGGCAAAATTTTGCCGAAAATGTGCATAAATTTATCCTCTGTCACAACCTCGTTGTAGCAGAAAAACCATTGAATTACCGAAACGACGGTGATTCCCGAAACAAAGCCCATGACAAGAGCTTCAAATGTAAAATTATTGCCCGAGGGCAAGACAAAAAGAGTTGTAACGCCGTAATGATTGAAAAAAGAATTGATTATAACAACAAAAAGAAGCATAGGGAGAAGAAAACGAAAGACGGTTTTTCTTCCGTTCTTCCCCGAAAGCTTCAAATAGTATGCCATTGAGGAAATAAAGGATATAACAAGATAAACGGGATGCCTGAGAAGCATGCCGAACGCAATAACGCTTATGAAAAATAGCACATTAACGAGGGGGTGATACCCTTTAAATCCTGAGTTCATAATTTAACCAAACAGCTTTTTAAAAAAGCTTGCAATAGCATTGAATATTTTTTTGAAAAGCGAAACCTTTTCTGCTTTGTTGCGAAGGGCAAAAATATAACCCGAATCGTTCTTGTAGAAAATCGTTCCGTTTTCGTCTGCGACAATGGAGCTGATACAATAGTTACTCTTATCGCCCGAGGGAGTGTAGAGCTCCTGCATATCAGCTTTAGTCTGACCCGCCGAGTCCTTAAACATTGTCACTCCGCCGGGTGCACAGTTGTAAGTAATATAAATATTGACCTTGCCTGTGTCCTTAAGATAGGCATTGCTTAAAAGAAATTTTCCCTGCGGATAGCCCTTTGTCTGCGCCGAATAAATAACAGTCAGCTTGTTAGCGTCAATTACCTTAAAATATCCCGCTCCGAAGCCTTTGCCTTGAACACCGAGATAAAGTCGGCCGTTATAGATGAGCGGCGTCGATGTCGAAGCTCCGCCGAGCGAAAGTCGTTTAACGGAGGAATCATTGAATGTTCCGTTGGCATTGAGCTTTACGCTGTAAAGATAGCCGGCTTTGGTCGTGAAATAAAGAGTTCCGTTCTGATATGTCATTGTTGAACGCTGATCGCCGACTATTGAAAGAGTATCGACAAGCTTTCCGGCCTTTTTATTGAGTGAAACAGCTTTTGAATTTTTGTTGGCGTAAATCGTTCCGTCATCACAGCCAAAAATAACATTGTCGCCAACAGCGGCGCAGCCTGCCCAATAGAATCCTCCGAGACTTGTATAAGTCCACGTTGCCTTTTTGACCTCATGCGTTTCCTTCTTGTTCTCATCGGTGACGTTTATGCAAACATAGTTTGCTTTTCTGTCCTCATCATTCCAGAAGCCTGTATAAATACAACCGTCGCTGTAGGTTATCGGAGTCAGTGACTGACCGCCGAGTGGATCGGTGTAGACCCACATAGACTTCATAGTTTTATAGTTAAATGCCTGAACCTTTGCATTGTCGAGTGGACAATAGATAACACCGTCAACGTAAATAGGCGGCGTATAGCTGTAGCTCGGCATATCAACCATATCGGTTGATATGATAGTCTTGCCGTTCTTGGCATTGAGCTTCAGAAGCTTTTTGTTGCTCATGACTATAAGCGTATCGCCGACAACAACCTGAGTGCTCGGTGCGTCTTTATATGACGAGCCGAGCTTGACAGACCATGCAAGCTCCGTGTCCGCAAGGGACACGGGAGTTTTGCATGAAACTATCTGCGAATCGGAAACATATGTTGCCGCAAATACCTGAACGGGAGAAATGAGAAGCAGCACACAAAGAACGGTGCAAAGAATTTTTTTAAGCTTCATTTATCAGCACATCCCATCAAAAATTTTATTTATAATTTCTGCAAAGAAATTGTAGACGGTTTTGAACATACGAACGATGAAACTATCTTTTTTCACTGTTACTGTTACCTTTGAGTAAGCAACAACTGTCGGAGATTCTTCACTGTCGGAACTTCTGACAGCAACGAGAGTGTATTCGCCCTCTTCGGTGAACTTGATTTTTGCGTTTCCCTTCTTGTTGGTTGTTGCAAGCTTTTTAAGCTCGCCGTCCTCGTAGAGATAGATGTCAACATCTTTAAGGTTGGTCATGTAGTTGGCTCTGATTGTGTCAATGTCGCTGAGGCCATGCTCCATGAGCGAGTAGCCTTTGATGTTTACCTTGAGCTTGCTTCCTGCCGCTACAGTGTAGCTGTCAGAATTGAACTCGGCATACATATCGCTGTAGTATCTTGTATCCTGATAGAAATAATATGAAATGTTGTCGCCGTCAACGATTGTTGCCGTGTCGCAGGCATAGCCCGTCGGCGTGCCGTAAGAGGGGTTGACGATACCGTCGTTAGGCATTGCACCGTTAACGAGGAAGCCGCATACAGATGTGCTTCTGCCGAATGATTTCATGATAAAGCTGCTGTTCATAACGAGATAGTTTTCAGCGGTGCTTCTTGTGAATTTGTCGCCGTAAAATGCTTTATGGGCGGCTACTATTGCGTCCATAACCGTTGCACCCTCAACCTTGTTGCCGTTGTGGTCAACAGATGCAACCTGATAGCCGTAAGCCTTTGCAATGCCTGCCTCAACCTCAAGCACTTCAGGTGCAATAATGATTGTGCCGTCGGAAACGCTGAACGTTACGTTGACTGTTTCTGTGTTTTCCTTAGGAAGAACCGTCACGACACATTCTGCTGTCTGACCCTTAGGGGAGGTTGCTGTAATCGTTGCAGTTCCATCGTTGATTGTATAAATCTTGCCGTTCTTGTCAACATATACAACATTCTCATTTGAGGAGGTCCATGTTATGTCCTTGAGGTTAGCTTTAAGCTGAGCCGACTCATATTTCTGAATTTCAAGCGAACTTTCTGAGAGCTTAAGCTCGCTTTCGGGGAGAGCGGAGCTGACATCGAGCATAAATATCTGAGCTTCGCCGTCACCTGTCTGAACCAATACACGAACAAGCCCCTTTGCCGGAGCTTCGGCAAATAATTTTGTGTCTGTTCTCTCGTTGTTGATGTAAACATTTGAATTTTTCGCATTTACCTTAATTTCAACGCCTTTACCGAGGTTGTCAAGCTTTGCAAAATTGTTGGAATCAAATACAGCCTTTTCACCGTTTACAGTGATTTCAACGTCGGTCTTGTCATTTGTAAAATCTTCGTCGGAAGCAAGGTTGACACCGTTGATTTCCGTTGATTTCTCGCCGAAAATGCCGCCGTCAATGAAGGTTGCGGTCTGTACCTTAACGTATTTGATCCAATCAAGATGAACAGGCATACCGTCCGCATCAACTGCCCATGAGATATCAAACTGACCGTCCTTGGCATTCTGCTGCGGATTTTCAACATAAGGATTGACCGGGAGGTCGCTCATCTTCCAGCTCAATGCGTCAACATAGCCGAACGAAGTTGAAATACCGTTTTTAGTTGACGGGGTGAGATTCTTCCTGAGAAGAACACCCGAAAGTGTAAGGCTATTCTCATCAAAATCAACCGTCGGATAGTTTGCCTTGAGTGGATAAGGCGATCTTGAGCAAACATTGCCGCTTTCGCCGAGACTGTCAACATAGGTTGAGGTGTTTGTCTCTGTTTTCTGATATGTAACGCTGTAGCTCCAGTTTGTCTCGTCCTCAAAGTGCTCACTTCCTGCGAGCGCATACCATGTTTCGCCGTCCTGAGAAACCCAGACCTGACCCGGCTCCTGAGTTGTGGCTGCGGCATTGAATGCGTTGCCGGAAATCATGAAGTCGATACCGTAGCGGTGCTTGTCGCTGTTTTCTATTTTGTTGTTGAACTCATAGATAACATAGCCGCCGAAGTTACCGAGTGAGGCTGTGTAGGCTTTACCTGAAAGCGTATTTTCAATATTTGCGCCGTAGTATGGATTGTTAGTGTACTGGCTGGGCGCAACAAGGTATTCCTTTACCTTTGCGTCAACCGCACCTTCGGCAAATGCGGTGGCCGAAACGCATGAAAGCACCATGATAATTGCAATTAAAATTGAAATTGTCTTTTTAAGCATTGTTTGATTCTCCTTTTCTGCGTGCTTTTGAACGCTGTCTTTTTTCGTAGTTACGCTGCTTACGCTCCTCCTGCTTTGATTCTTTAAGCCCTGCGGCCTCAAGTGCCCACGGCCAAGGACCGAAAAAACCTTTGATTCGGTTCACGTCGTCCTCGGAGAAATCACTCTTTTTCGGGAAGCGTTTTTCCTTGCTCGCAACAGCTCTGAGTAAATCAAGATACTCTTCCTTCGTCTTTTCAGACATAAATAAAAAAACCGTCCTTTCCGGGCGGGCAAAAGCATATAGACCGTATTCGCTCTCTTTTTAAAACGAATACAGTTTGACGTTACTTTCCTGCCCAAAGATTTTATTAAAGCGCACCGGGTATTCCGACTTATGAATTGCTTCAATCACGGTAATGGCTGTTGCGACGGATTTTCACCGAACTTCCCTCCGATATGCTGTTTTACTTATGATAACATCATTTTAATCAAGTGTCAATTAATTTAACGTGGCAATGTAAATTTAACGTGGCAATGTAAATTTATTTACATCAATGCCCTCATGACTTAAAAGAAAAATTTTTTTGTCAATTCCGCCTGCATAGCCTGTCAGGCTTCCGCTTGTGCCGACGACACGATGACAAGGGATTATAATTGAAATCGGATTGTGTCCGACCGCATTTCCGACCGCTTGCGCCGACATACTCTCGGCCCCTTTTAGGCGTGCGATTTCTTTTGCAATTTCACCGTAGGTTATTGTTTCGCCGTACGGAATTTCACAAAGAATTCTCCAAACGGTTTGACGGAATTCACTGCCTTTGGGAGCAAGCTCAAGCTCTGATATTTTTGGCTTTTCACCGTTCATATATCGACTGAGCCATTCCTTTGCGTTGCAAAGCGTAACGTCATCATCCGAACGAACAAGATTATTTTTGAATGACGAAAGAAAATATTTTTGCCCCTCGATCCACAAACCGATAAGTTTGCTATCCTCGGCGGCAAGAGTAAGAGCACCGAGCGGTGAACAGTTATACTCAGAAAATTTAATCATATAGCATTTCCTTTCACTTAATTATACAATTTAATTATAACATACGAAAATGTACAATTCAACGTTGACATAGACTTAAAAACAGGTTATACTTGTCGCAAGAGAAAATGAAAAGGGAGGGCAAAGAAATGTTTGATTCAATTATGATTTTCATTCTGGATATAATTGATCTCATAAAGGTTATAATCAACGTTTTCGGTTAATCGTTGACAATAAAAAGTATATTTAGTATAATTATTCAAGGAAATGTTTGCGTTTCCTTGAATTTTTTTGTTGAGGTGTTGAATTTGAAAACGCTAAAAAAAATAATTGCAGTTATCTTAACTGTTGTACTTTGCGTCGGAATTATTTCCGTTTCGGCGAGCGCAAAAGAGAAGCTTAACTATCTTCTTCTCGGCGATG
>CALBHM010000431.1 GCA_937892835.1 uncultured Ruminococcus sp.
GAAGAGTAGGTAACCGTCGTATTATTACACGAAATAGTAGGTTCACTGTCAAGAGTTACGCCTGGGGTAAACGAAATCTGTGTAGCATACGGAGTCTCACCTGCATAAGCAATCGTGGCGAACTTACCTGAAAGATACGGTACGCCCGATTTGGTCGCCTTAACTATCACCGAATTATTTCCCGAAGGAGATTTTAGAGAATTGTTTGCATAAGCAACTCTGGTAACCTCATTGACGTAAATGCCTGCGGTCGGCCTGTTAAGAACGAGCTTCGGATCAGCTGGAGCTGCCGTGGCCGTAACACTTCCCGGCATAAGAGTCAGCGGAACAGATGAAAGAACCAAGGCAATCACCATAAGTATGCTGATAACCTTTCTTTTCAGTTTCATCACAAACACCACCTTATTTATATTTAGAATGTTTGACATAATATATCCGATGTCTAATCTATACCTCTCGAATATACCTAAATTTATTTTAACACACGATATACTTCCAGTCAATAAAATAAAATATATTTTATCTTTTTTAAGCAAGAATTTATATATTTTTTTGTTAACTTTCTTGTGCATTATGTTATATAAAACAAAAAATGTCTGATTGTTTCATTAAAATCAGACATTTTGTTCAATTATTGTTCTTTAATAAAAAGCGAAGTGCCTTGTGGAATGTCAAGCTCAATTATTCCGTCATCGCATAGAATTTTTTCGTTTCCCATTGTGATCTTCGCACTGCTGTACGGATTGGCCAGTCTCAGCTTTCTTCCCTTTTCGCTTTCGATTTTTACAGCCTTGATTTTTCCGCTGCGAATTGATGCGCTTACAAGGAAGGATCCGTCAGCTCTAAGATTTTCAAATGAGCAATCAATATCACTATCCCAGTTTGGGAAAACACGAATCACACCTTCATAGCTCTGCAAAACCATTTCGTTTAAAGTTGCCGAGGCTATGCTGCTGTTTTCAAGACATCCTCCGCCATGAAGAAACAACATATTCGGTAATTGAAATTTTCCAAAATTTTGCTTCATTTTCTTGATTATAAGCTTCGGGTCGATTCCCAGTCTTGCCGAGCAAGGAAAATATGAACAGCCACCGTTGCCGTCATACCATCTGTCATCGGAGAAGAATGTATTTTTCGCCGTTTCAAGCAGTTCGTCATCCGAACTCATTCCAATTTGTCCGCATGGATAAATGTGCTGAATACATAGCGTATTTGAATCATTCCAATCGGTTCCGTTTGAAGTATAGCGAAAAACCTTTTTCCCTTTCCTCATATATGTCGGGAAATCATGAAGATTATCAAGTATATCTTTCCATTGCTTTCTTCGTTCTGCGTCAGTATTAATAACCTCGGAAATATCGATGATACACTTAAAGAACATTCTCAGCAAGCCGAGAGTCAGCAAGTTGTTTTCTTCATTAATTTCCATTTTATATTCTTCGGGATCGAAGTCATCTTTATAATACGGAATTTCATGTATTGCGTCATGAACAACATTATATATCCCATTGCGTTTTACAAGATAACCCTCCCAAAAATCCGCAACATCAAGGAAGAAAGAATAAATCCTTTTTGCATATTCAACATCATACGTTGAATACCAACGCATTATCATTATGTCGGTTGCATGAACGGCATTGCTGCGCTGACCGAGGAACATTTTTTCCCAGACATCATCACTTCTTTCGGTTATCATCCCTTTGGGACCAATTCCTACCGGATAAAATACGCCCTTTTGGTTGAGAAAATTTTTTGAAAACTCATTTCCTCTTTTTTGCATTGCCAGAATCGGGGTTGCATAGCAGTCCGTCAGCTCAACATGATTTGATGTGCATGCGCCGTAGAACGAACCTTGATAATTATAGTTAAGATGATAGTCGCCTTTCCAATTCACCCGGTCTTTTGTTATAAAATTTCCGTATAGTCCCGGAGGGAATTCATTGTTTAAGGCGCAAACAGCGAGCAAATATTGCGAAGCATACCAATTCATTTCAAGAAAAGTGTCGCTCGTTTTGAAGCTTGATTTTTTATAAAAATTCTCCCACCATTTCAGATTATCATTATGTTCTTCTTCAAACTTATCCTCTGAAAGTTCTTCTAAAATCAACGGCGTGCTGTCATGATTTGAGTTAAGTGCAATATTACAAATACATTTGTTTTTAAAAATTTTTTGACTGACTGCCACCGTTAAGCTTGTCTCAAAAACAAGGTTGTCTCCTTTGAATTCTCTTCTGAAAAGTTTTGTGCCGTCGGCTTCTTTTTCTTCAAGTGTTCCGTACTTTATATCGGCAGGCGCAAAGCAAGCCGGAATTGCTTTCAAGCCATTAGAATATGTAGTTTCAATCCATATGCTGTTGCTTTTATGGCTGACAAAAATCAAAGTTTCAATGATTTCATTTCCGTCGGAAAAGCGGCAAAAGATTTCACCCTCATCCATGCGCTGCTCAACATGATAATTATTATAAAGCTTCTTCGGAACATCAATTTTCAGTATTCCGACAGGCTTTATTCCGCCGTCATCTCCGCCCATTTCGCCGGCGAGCCAAAAATCGGATTTGCTGACATAACAAGACAAGCCGGTATCATGCTCGCCGAGAATTACGCCAACATCTCCGTTGCCGCATATTGCTCCATCCGGAGTGGAATGCATTCCTGTTCTGACAGGTCTTTCGTTTATTGTAACAGTATGCTTCAAACTATCCCCTCCGTAAAAAATGAAGCTGCCGTTTTACCGGCAGCCTCTGTATTTTTAAAATTTTATTTTGCAGCATTGGCAAGATCAATGAATGATGTAAACTTACCGATGCACTCTGAAGGAGCCTGATTAATCGTCTCTCTGTGTACACCTGCGTTTTCAACCGACTTAACATCGGAATTACCGATATTGCCGTCAAAGTTGAGGTCGCCTGCATACTTTGTATAGTCGGCAATCAAATCAGGATCAAGCATAAGCGATGCATAAGCCTTAAGAATAACTGCATCCTGTCCGTCAATCTTTCCGTCACCGTTAACATCGCCGAACATAACAAGCGTAAACTCGTTCTTTACAATGTATTCGCCGTACGGATCTTCAACAATCTGAAGCTTTGAGCCTGTGCCCGGGCCATGCTTGGTTGCCTTTAGACAGATATCACCGTCTCCCGAATATCCGTATTCACTTGAGAAATAATCGCTGAAGAATTCTTCGCCGCCGTAGGTTTCCTTTGCAGTGTCGGTCCAGAATGTATCATCAAATCCGATTGCATAACCGTAACGGTAGTCGATATTCTGGTTAAACGCTGTTGCACCGCCGTTATAGAATTCAATCGTCGCAACATTCTCGAGCTTTTCGATTGCATCGTAAAGTCTCTTGTAGTAATTGTCAACAAGCTTCTGGCTATCCGAATCATAGTCACGGTCAAGCTTTCTGCCTTCATTGTAAGCCTTAACAACCGCCTGAACCGAAGCATCGGTATAAGTGCTCGGCGGGAAGAGGTTTGCAACGCGGTCGATCTGCGCATCGAGCTGCGAATAATCGGCAAGACCGATATAATCCTTCAATGAATGATATGCTTTTGAAAGCTGACGTCTTGCAGTGTTGATCTTAGACTGTCTGTAGTCCATAGCTGTTCCGGCAGCTACCTTTGCGGAATACTCCGCCATAACCTTATTTGCAAACTGGTAAGCGTTCCAGAAAGCATTCCATGTTCTGTCGGTGTACTTCTTGGTTCCGTCAGCATTAAGGTTATCGTTATAATTAACTGTTCCGATCTTGTTAAGTACCTTTTCAAGCTGATATGTTGACTTGTATGTCTGATTTCCGATGAGAAGATCCTTGTACTTCATAAGTGCGTAGCAACTGAAAGTAACATCTGCACTTGTCGGGAACACTTCCTTACCAATCTTCGCCTGCTCATACTGGTTGAGGATGTTTCCGGCTTCTCTGAGTCTCTCTCTGAATGCGAGATATGCCCAAGGAGCGAAGTCGACCATGTGGAAGTATTCGTAATTATCATCGTAATAATGAAGTCCTTCGTTTCCGGCAAGGGCAAGCTCGTCATATACCTTTTTGAGTTCGCTGACGCTGTATGTCTGTCCTGCCTGGTGATTATTGTTGTAATCAACCGTCACATAGTCATAGCTCTTGAGGTCAAGTACACCGAGGAGCTCAGCAACAATATCAAGAGACGTATCACAGAGTGAACCTGCGCCTGTGATATTGCCAAGGCTTGCAAGAAGCTGCTTAACAGTGTTTTTAAGTCCGGTTCCGTTATTAACTCCATCAGAGTTTACAACCGTAATAATCTGGTCAAGCTTAGTATAACTGTAAGGAATGATAAGTCCGAGCTGTGTCGCATTATCTGTTGTGCCCGCCGTCTCATAGTGAGGAAGCTGGAACAAACCGTTGAGAACTCTTGCAAGAAGGTTAGTAACGATCTGTGTAAGCGGCTTATCAAGTGTTGCCGTGAGCTTAGATGTTGAAGCACGACGGCCGATAAGCGAAAGAACTGTGTTGATGTCGAAATCAAGGATAGCGTTTAAAAGCTTATCCATAACGATTTCTCTGAGACCGTCCTTGTTATTCTCTACGCCGTAAAGAATGTTTGTGAGAGGAATAACCTGATTAACGGAATAGTAAACCTTTGCCCAAACATCGGTTCCGTTGGCTGCCGAGCCGAGATTGAAAAGCTTTGAATACTTAGTAAGGAAGAAATCAAATGCCGCATTAAGCTCTGCCGAGAAAGTAATCTTTGTCGGATCAGAGTTAACTGTCTGCATGCCGAACTCGCCGACAAGATAATAGTCAACCAATGCTGCAACAAGGTCAAGGCACCAGTCTCCGTCAGGATTGTATTGAGAACCGATGTAGTTGCCGTCGGCATCCTTCTTAGCCATAAGATCCTCAAACTCTGCGTTCGGATAGAGATCCTTCAATACGTCAATAAGAGTATAAGTTGCAAGCTCTCTGATAGAATTGCAGTTATCCGAGAACTCAACATCATCAACAAGAGCCTCAAGGAGGAACTTAACAAGGAATGCAAACGTCTGCTCGTCATTCATTGTTTCAAGAGCCTTCGACTGCTCGTCTGTGATTTCCGGAGCGTCCTTCCAGAAGGAGCCTATGATTGGGAGCAATGTCTTAACATAACCCGAAAGCTGTGAAACAAAGCCGGGCTCAAGTGTAAGATACTTTCCGCCGTTTCCGTCATCCTTGAAGTAGATATACTTTGTAATACCTTCCTTAAGGATGTACTGAAGAGTAACGTTTACTTTATCTATCGGCTTCGGGGCTGTCGGATTTTCAACGCCCTTCGACTCAAGGAATTTGGCGATCAATTCATCCTGAGATGCATCCTCCGGAAGACCCATTGTCTCGTTGGTAACGAAAAGAGTGATTGCGATATTGATATAAGATGTATCCGCAGTGGTGTCGTTCGGATCAATCTTAAGAGCATCAAGGATAAGGTTACCTGCGTACTTAACAACGATATCGTCAATAAGTGCGCTGAAAAGAGCCTCAATGAAATCGTATGTCTTAACCTTTGTAAAGTCAATCGAAGAACCGATCGAGGTCTTGAGTGACGGGAGAAGATCAACGAACTTAACGTAATTTTTCAAAGTTCCATCGGCATTTTTCTCAAGTCCGAGGAAGTCGGCAACGGCATTTGAACCGTCCGCCTTTGCCATCATGTCGCAAACAAATTTAACAAGACGGTTATTGAAGAAATCATTAACTATGTAGTCAAGGTTGTCATAAGCTCCGCCTACTTCAAATCCCGCACCGGTAGAATCAATCAAAGCCTTGTAAGCCATCTCGTTGATATAGCCGTGAAGGTCATTGAGCATCGGGATCTTTTTCTTGGGATTCCAAACAGCATTGATAATGCCGAGACTGAAAGAGTTGTCTACCCATTTATAGAGCGGATCAGCATTCTCCTGAAGCCACTGAAGAAGATATCCGAGTACCTGTAAGTCGGACATATTATCGGAACGACGTCTGATGTCGGAGTTTTTCGGAATTCCGAAGCTCAAATCATCAATGTTTCCGAAGCTGAACATTTTGTAAAGCGTATGTCCTGTAATGTCCTTGATCGAATCGAAAAGGGAATCAAGAGAATAGATGTGAACATGAAGACTCAGCTGTGATATATCAAAGTTTACATCCAGTCCCGCAAGAACCTCATCATCGAGATAGTCAAGCACAGCGGAAGCCGCCTGCTCTTTTGTAAAAACAGGTTTCTTTACACTGCTGTAGCTGCAGGTAGTGTATGGGGTTTTGTATGCGCTTACGCCGACCGTGAAGCATGAAAGCATCATGATCAAGGCAATGAGAACGCACAACAGTCGTTTGGATTGTTTCACCTAAAACACCTCCGTTAAATTTCCGGCCTACGACCGGAGAAACTGTAAATAGGGTCGCCAAAATCCACCATTCCAGTTTGGCTTATAATAATATTATCAGATAATGTCCGATTTGTAAATAGGTTTTTCCAAATTAAAACAATGCAAACTACACAAATTTTTTATTCATTTTTATATAAAAGCAATAAACAATCCGAATAATTTGTATAAATAACAGAAAAACATCATCTAAAACAAAAATTATTCTATCTATTCTTAGTGCCTGTCTGCTATACATTATATTATAATAATTATTTATCGCTTAATTATTGATTTTTTACATATATATTTATTTTGTTGTTGAAAAATCGAACTGATATGGTATAATAACCTCAAACTAAGAAGTTTAAAGAGGTGCTCTATGAAAAATTCTGTTAATATAGGAATTATCGGCCTTGGATGCAGGGGCGCAAGTATGATTGAAATCATGGCAAAAATGGAAGATGTCAATATTCTTGCCGTTTGCGACAAATACCAGGATCGTGTTGACAATGTTATTAAAAAGCTTGTTGACGGCGGCAGACCTGCCCCGATGGGGACTGTTAATTATAACGAAGTTCTCGATATGCCGGGTATTGACTCGGTTTATATCGCAACCGATTGGGAATGTCACGTTAAAATTGCCATTGAATCCATGAAAAAAGGTATTCCGGCGGCAATGGAGGTCGGCGGAGCTTATACCATTGACGAATGCTGGGAGCTTGTTCACACATATGAAGAAACCGGCGTTTGGGCAATGATGATGGAAAACTGCTGCTACGGCGAGCGTGA
>CALBHM010000432.1 GCA_937892835.1 uncultured Ruminococcus sp.
AAGAAAGCATTCTGCACGCCCATCTCCTGCATAATATCGCAAAGATATCCTCTGCCGAATCCCTCGCTGATTACAACAACATATGTGTTTGCGTCTATTTGACCGATAAGGGTATGATCGTTATAGATATGCTTTGAATAATTATCTGCCCTTGTGTCTCTCTCGTTCCACATCGGAGCAAGAACACCGCCGTCAATATAATACGGCTCGCCGTTCCAAAGCACGGGATAGGTATATCCGACGGAAGTGATAACGCCGCTGTTGATAAGCGACTGAGCATTGTCCTTTCCTACCCAAACAGGATATTCCCACTTGCCGTCTTTTGTCATAGTGAGAGACGGAGTGGCGTCAGCCGCCTGAGCAACCTTCGAGCCTTTGATTACAGTTCCGTTCGCCGAATCGTCGGCGGAATTGTAGAAACCCTTGAAGCTTTTCTTATCATGATTACACATCTCGCCGTTGACCGAGAAAGTAAGATTATTGAACTTTGAAAGGTTCGCTATATTGTCAACCGTTTTACCCGTTGAAAGAATTGAAGCATAGGATTTGAAGCCCGAAGCAGGTCCTTTGATAACCGCAACATAGGCATAGCGTGTTGCGCCGTTAAGGTTAAGCTTGATTTTCTCGGCGTTAACCTTCATTTTTCCATTGCTTGCCGACCATCTGTTGACAGCTGTTTTACCGGAAAGAAGCTTTGACGGCTTAGGATTCTCCTTCTGAGCCTTTGTTTTAACTTCGGCCTTGGTTGTTTTTCCGGCCTTGGTTGTCTTTTTGCTCTCAACAGCCTTCTGAGTTTTCGCATTTTCAAGCGAAATAGGCAGTGCCGTTGCGGCCTCGGTCGTTGTCGTTTTTACCGTTGTTGTAACAACCGAAGAAGCGGTTGTTTCCGCCGAAGCATCCGTCGTCATAGCTTTATAAGCGACTGCGCCTGAAACGGGAGCGACAACGGCAACCGAAAGAGCGATTCCGATTATGGTTTTTGATATCTTATTCATCAAAATACCCCCACATCAATTTATACGAACAAATAATATCATTAAAGAAAATAAATGTCAAGAAAAATTACAGTTCTTCTATAACTTTCTTTGCAAAATTCGGCACATCGGTAATAACGCCGTCAACACCCATTCCAACAAGTCTTTTTATGTCTCTCTCCTTATTGACCGTCCATGGATTGACTGCCATACCGTTTTTATGGGCATTTTCAACCAGCTTTTTATCGACAAGCCAAAGATACGGGTGCAAAGCATCTGCGCCGATGCATTTTGCAAAATCAACCTCTTTGCCGTATATTC
Organism: uncultured Ruminococcus sp.; assembly: GCA_937892835.1. GTDB lineage: Bacteria > Bacillota > Clostridia > Oscillospirales > Acutalibacteraceae > CAG-488. The sequence continues at coordinate 1,296 of CALBHM010000432.1, forward strand.
TGAAAAAGTTCGGACTGTTCGGGCTGTAAAGGAAACCTGTTTTGCAATCATTATCGACATCTTTGCACGTCGTCAGCGCAATCGGATCAAAGCTTGAAATAAGAAGCTCCTTGAAAAGTCCGTGCGATTTAACCATATTTATTGTTTTCGGCACAACGGAATAATCCTTATTCTTCGGCGGCTTGATTTCAATATTGAGCACTTTAAGCTGAGCCTTTTCGCAAAGCTTCAAAAACTCTTCGAGCGTTGGGATTCTTGTACCCTTATAAGCTCTGTGAAAATATGAGCCGAAATCAAGCGTTTTTAAACAATCGAGCGTTTGATTCGTGATAAGTCCCTTTCCGTTAGAGGTCTCGTCGATAGAATAGTTGTGGCAAATAACCGGGACTCCGTCAAAGGTCAGGTGAACGTCCGTTTCAAAGCCGTCGGCGTGAAAATCAATGGATTTTCTGAAAGCCGGCAGAGTGTTCTGCGGTGCGATTTTATTTGAGCCGCGATGGGAAATAACATTACAAACAGCCATTTTCATTCCTCCAAAATAAAATTCGGATTTTTCACGAAATATTATACCACATCAGGAAAAAAAATCAAATATTTATTTGACATATCCACACTCGGCTGATAAAATGTATATTCGTGGGTTAAAACTCACACGGCAGTTCATATTGAAAGGAATCCTATCCAATGGCAAACAAAAAGAAAATAATCGGTCCGATTCTGCTTATCAGTGCCGCAATGATTTGGGGTCTCTCCTTTGTTGCACAGAAGCAGGGCATGGAATACGTTGAAGGCTTCACGTTTAACGGAATCCGAAGCCTTCTTGGCGGAATTGTGCTTCTTCCGATCATACTTTTTCGAAGCATAAAGAATAAAAACAGCGTTAAGCTTTCCCCGTCCGAAAAGAAATCAAGCCGAAAGGACAACGTAAAAGGAATCCTCATTGTCGGCACAATGCTTTGCATCGGCTCAAATCTTCAGCAATTCGCTTTTGGCTATATCGAGCCCGGCAAGGTTGGATTCATTACGGCCTTATATATGCTGCTTGTACCGCTGATTTCATTTATTATATATAAAAAGAAACAGCCCTTCACGACGTGGCTCGGAGTTTTCCTCGGCGTCGGCGGACTGTATATGATTTGTATGGGCGGCTCATCCTCATTCGGACTCGGCAAGGGAGAAATTCTCGCACTGCTTTGCTCAATCGCATTTGCATTACATATTATTGTTATTGATAAATACGCTTCCAAGATTGACGCTATCGTTCTTTCCTGCGGTCAGTACATGGTAACAGGTGTAGTTTCGTGCATTCTCATGTTCATCTTTGAAAAGCCGAGCATGGACGGAATCATGCAAGCCGCAGTTCCGATTCTTTATGCCGGAATAATGAGCTGCAGCTGTGCGTTCACATTCCAGATCATCGGTCAGAAATACACCGAACCGACCCTTGCAAGTATGCTGCTCTGCACCGAATCCGTTTTCTCTGTCATCTTCTCGTTCATCATTCTCGGCGAGCGCATGACGGTTATTGAGTATATCGGCTGCGCAGTAATGTTCACGGCGATAATCATTGCCCAGCTGCCTGCGAAGAAGAAGGCACAGTAGCATTCATATTTGAATTCGGAAACTCAAAGCCCTGAATAAAGCCGTTTTGCTCGATCGACGAGATATCGCCGCCGATAACGGCTCCGTCATAAACCAATAATGTTGCCCTGATATATCCGCTGTCGGCAGGATAATCGGGGTAATTTTTTACCTCAAATATCCACTTCTTAGCCCGAAAGCCCTTATACGGTTCAAGGTCGAGGCCTTGATTTTTCTGTATCACATTGTAGGCCTCATATGTATCGTTGAACTCGGACGGGATAATTACCTCCCTGACCTCAACCGGTTCCTCATTGACCGTCCAGCCGAATTGAGAAAGAAAAGAAATGCAATCCGAGGCGGTTTTTGCCTTGTAGTTTATCGCTCCGTCATTGGCGACGGGCTTTTTCCTGCCGCTGAGGGCAAGCGTTCCGGCAATCAAAACACAGATAACAACGCAAAGAACAATAATCAGCTTGGGCTTGTTCGCCTTGAAAGAAAATACAAACATAGAAATAACCTCCGTTTATCAGCTAATTTAATTTATGCCTTTAAACGGAGATTTATTACTTTATTTATATAAATCACAAAGAATCGGCATGATTCCTTTATCGGTTATATCGACCATTGCATATTTGCCGACCGAGACCGAACCGGGATTTACATACCAAATTTCATCCTCATATGTTGTATCAGGGACATGCGTATGGCCGTATAATGCTATAGAAGCGGAACAGTTATGCGCTTTTTGGTTCAAGACAGCAAGTGAATATTTAACGCTTTCATAATGGCCGTGGGTGGCGTAAACGGTCTTTCCGCCGAATTTTTCTATGAGAAACGGCGGCAGTGACGAGTTGAAATCACAGTTGCCGCAGACGGCGTAAAGCTTAATTTCCGGATAAATATCTTTGAGAAATTCAATATCCCTCTCACCGTCGCCGAGGAAAATAACTGCGTCGGCCTCCGGGTGAAGCTCAACGGCTTCGAGCAAGAGACTTTTCCTGCCGTGCGAATCGGACAAAACAAGCAAGCGCATACATACAACACCTTTCATAATATATTTACTATATATTATTATAAATCATTGGAGAGTGAGTGTAAATGGCAAATAACAATTTTCCGAATTTTTTCTCTGCACCGTCAAATAAGGCAGACGCCGAAAAGCAGGCCAATAAGCTGATAAGCGGACTTAAGGCGGAGGAAAAGGATGAGCTTCAGGAAATTCTCAGCGACAGGGATAAAATAAATGCGGTTCTTTCCTCCCCTGCCGCTCAGAAAATTATGGAAAAGCTGAACAGCAAAAAAGATGGACATTAACGAAATTCTGTCATCTCTCACTCCCGATGACATTGAAGAACTGAAAGCCACGGCAGAAGCTTTTTTTGGCAAAGGCAATGAATCGAACGAGAAAAAATCGCCTTCTGCCGGCTTGGATATGTTTACCTCAATCGACCCTAAGATGATAGGAAAGCTCACAAGAATTATGGGAGCAATGAACGGCGAATCGGGTCGAAGATGCAAGCTGATAGAAGCCCTGAAACCGAATCTCAGCCCCGAAAGACAAAAAAGAGCCGACCAGGCGATACAAATACTCAAATTGCTGGAAATTTTACCGTTGATTAACAACTTGACAGATCGGGATGATTAGCTATGCCGCAACAGGATTTTAACGCCGCCGAGCGTCAGGCGATAATGAGGGCACAGGAAATGTACAGGCGTGCAACTCCGCCGCCGAACGGTGAACCTGTTTTTCACAAGCAGCCCTCACCCACTCAATCATCGGCCGCCGCCACCGCCCGAACCCGAATTCAGACCTCCGCCAAAACCGGAGGCGAATCGTAAGCCTATGTTTAACAATACGCTCGGCATGTTCTTTGACGGCGACATGAAGCTTATAATCGCTATGATGCTTCTGCTTTCCGGTGACGGCGGAGATATGCTGCTGCTCATGGCGCTTATGTATATAATGCTTTGACCTTGACAAATAATAAAATTTGAATTATCATATTTCCAGAAATTATTCGGAGGTACAAAGCAATGACATATGAATACAAAACGAAGGGCACATGCTCTTCTCGCATTACATTTGACCTTGACGGCGACGTTGTAAGGAACGTTAAATTCACGGGCGGCTGCAACGGAAACCTCAAGGGAATTTCCGCCATCGTCGACGGAATGAAGGTTGAGGATATCGAAAAAAAGCTGAGCGGAATTACCTGCGGCTTCAAGAACACATCCTGTCCCGATCAGCTTGCCAAGGCGGTCGCCGAGGCTTACGCAAAACAAAACGGATAAATGAACGGCTGTCTGACTATAACCCGACTTTCCGGCTATTATCCCGACCCTAACTTCTATTCGGCACATATCACGGCCTGTCTTGCCGGAGTTATGCTTCTTCTTTCAAGAGAAAAGAAAACTTCTCATAGTCTTATTCTCGCAGTAATTTCAGTAGTTCTTTTATATTGCGGTCTGCTCTCGGCGTCGAAAGCATTCATCGTCATAACAGCGTGTCTCTTCTTCGTTTGGATTCCAACCCTTCTTGAAAAACAGAACAGAGGCTCTGCAGCCGTCAAGGTATTTATCGGACTTCTCTGCGCCGGCGTCATTGTTCTCTCATCTACTGCATTTCAGGAGCTTTTAAAATCATTGATACACGTTTTTCCTATGCCTCCAACGTTTCGGAGCTCACAACCGGAAGAACCGATATTTGGTATGCATATATTGACGAGCTGACTCACAATCCAATACTTGCGCTATTCGGCGAAGGTTTTTCAAACGTAATTATAGGTAAAAAATCATCGCATAATACTCTTATTCAAGGTGTTTTTCAGTTTGGTTTAATCGGATTTCCTTTTTTAATTGCATGGATTCTGATAACAATTAAGAATTTGATTTCTCAGACAGTCCATACCAAGCTTCATTTCCTTTACATTCTTTTGATGTGTGTCGGTATTGTACTTCCATGGATGGCCCTTGATATTTTGTTTTTCGATGAGCTGTTCCTGCTACCGATATACGGTGCATTTGCCGCTGTTTACGGCTCAACAGAGCTTGATAACGAATAAAAATAAAAGCCACGACAGATCGTTACGATTTTGCCGTGGTTTTGTTTCATTTATAAAGTTTTTCCCGTCCAAAATAAGCAATCTTATCTTTTCTTTGTTAGGTTCAATCTCGGGTTTAGATGCCTTTTCGTTCCGGTACTGCGGAGCATGAGTTAATCTTTTTATTAAATCTTTTTGCCGTCCGAGAAAGCCTGTCCAACCTTTTCGCCGAGACGGTAGTAACCGAAGTTCGCAGGATCGTAGGTAATCGGAGCAAACTTTGTAAGATCAATTTTGCCGTCGGCATCGAGAATCTTTTCATCTGCGCTGACGTTTACTATCCTGCCGAGGAATTTGCTGTCGTCAATGACCTTGATAAGCTCACATTCCAAAGAAAGCGGAAGCTCATTGATAACCGGAGCGTTGACGAAGTCGCTTTTTGTCGTTGTAAATCCCGCTTTTTCCATTTTGTCCGGCTCTTTATTTGCCGAAACAACTCCAACATAGTCGCACTCGACTACATGCTCAACGTCTCCGACAGCGACTGTGAAAGCTTTGGTTTTAATGATATTATCGGTCGTTTTGTGCGAACCAAGGTCAAAAATTATCTCATCGCTGCCAACGATTCCGCCCCAAGCGGCGTTCATTGCGTTCGCCTTGCCATTTTCGTCGTAGGTTGCGATAATCATAACCGGCTGAGGGTAAAGATAAGTCTTAGATCCAAAATTCTTTCTCATAATAAAGCTCCTCTTAATGATGAAAATTTGTAAATGTAGTCGGCTCTTTTTTCGGAAGGCCGAATGTCTTTTTGCCAAGATCTATACTCTTGACCATAAAAGCAATATTTCTGCCGAGAGTTCTCATTGTCTGCAAACCTTCTTTATCGAGCAAAACCTCATCAGCCTGACCGCCGTAAACCATGTTCCAATATTGGCTGGTTGCAATCGGCATAGAGCTGATTGAAAAATATTTGTTGAGAACATCAAATGACGATGTGTTACCGCCACGTCGGCACGAAACAACGGCGGCGCCGACCTTCATGGATTTGTCAATATGACTTGTGCTGAAAAACAATCTGTCCATGAATGAAATCGCTCCGCCGGCCGGTGAAGCATAATAAACAGGTGCGCCAATGACAAAAGCGTCCGCTTCGGCAAGCTTCGGCGCAACCTCATTTACAATATCGTCAAAAACACATTTTCCGATTTCAAAGCATTTTCGGCAGGCTATGCAGCCGTGGATATCCTTATT
>CALBHM010000433.1 GCA_937892835.1 uncultured Ruminococcus sp.
AATATCTGCGCAATCTGGACAAGCGCCGTGAAGAAATACGCTCATCAATCGAGGGTCAGGAAAAGCTGACGGATGAAATCTCCGCAGCACTCGATAAGGCCGCAACCCTTGCCGAATTAGAGGACATCTACCGTCCGTTTAAGCCGAAGAGGAAAACAAGAGCTTCTGTCGCAAGAGAAAAGGGACTTGAACCGCTTGCACAGGCGATCTATCTTCAGACGGTGAACAGTCCGTCTGCCATTGAGCTTGCAAAGGAATACATAAACGAAGAAAAAGAGGTCAACACCGCCGAGGATGCCCTTCAAGGTGCAATGGATATCATAGCCGAGGATATTTCCGATATGGCGGATATCCGCCGCAGACTTAAAAACCTGCTCAACGTTGTCGGCATTGTCAACGTAAAGGCAAGTAATGCCGAGGCTAAGAGCGTTTATGAGCAATATTACGACTACTCCGAGCCTGTCAGCAAAATTGCCGACCACAGAATCCTTGCAATTAACCGTGGTGAAAACGAAGGCTTTCTCAAGGTCAGCCTTGAGCTTGACAGAGTTAAGGCGTTGAATGTTATCGCTTCCGAAACGCTCAATGACAAAGGTTCGCCATGCACCGATACGGTTCGTGATGCAGGCGTCGACGCATACGACAGACTGATTTTCCCGTCGGTTGAACGTGAGATTCGCTCTGCATTGACAGAGAGAGCCGACGCATCGGCAATCAAAAATTTCTCGCTTAATTTAAAAGAGCTTTTGCTCCAGCCGCCCGTTAAGGGCAAGGTTGCACTCGGACTTGACCCCGGCTACAGAACAGGCTGTAAGGTCGCAGTCGTTGACGCAACCGGACGTGTGCTTGATACAGGAGTTGCTTACATCACACACTCCGCCGCTCAGCAGGCGCAGGCAAAAACTCTTATCAAAAATTTAATCAAAAAATACGGCGTGCAAATCATTGCAATAGGCAACGGAACGGCATCCAAAGAAACGGAAATCTTCACTGCCGAGCTTCTCAAGGAGCTTGACACCGACACGGCCTACATGGTTGTCAGCGAAGCCGGCGCATCGGTCTATTCCGCTTCAAAGCTTGCCGCCGAGGAATTCCCTCAGTACGATGTTTCGCTGAGAAGTGCGGTTTCCATAGCTCGTCGCTTGCAGGACCCGCTCGCAGAGCTGGTTAAAATCGACCCCAAGGCAATCGGCGTAGGCCAGTATCAGCATGACATGCCCAAGAAAGAGCTTGACAGCGCACTCAACGGCGTTGTCGAGGACGCAGTTAACAGCGTCGGCATTGACCTCAACACCGCTTCGCCGTCACTTTTGGCAAGGGTTTCGGGAATCAACTCGACCGTTGCAAAAAATATTGTCGCTTACCGTGAAGAAAACGGCGAATTTACGTCACGCTCCCAGCTTAAAAAAGTACCAAAGCTCGGCGCAAAAGCGTTTGAGCAGTGCGCAGGCTTCATGCGAGTACCCGAGAGCAAAAATATGCTTGATAATACGGGCGTTCACCCTGAAAGCTACACCGCAGCAAAGGCCTTGCTTGAAATCTGCGGCTACACGGTCAATGATGCCGCAAAAAATAAAATCGGCGACCTCAACGAAAAAATTGCCGCTCTCGGCGAAGAAAAGGTTGCCGAAAAAATCGGTGTAGGCGTTCCGACAATGCAAGATATCGTTAAGGAACTTATGCGTCCCGGACGTGATCCACGTGATGAGCTTCCTCCGCCGATGCTTCGCACCGACGTTATGGACATGAAGGATCTCAAGCCCGGCATGGAGCTTAAGGGCACGGTCAGAAATGTTATCGACTTCGGCGCATTCGTTGATATCGGCGTTCATCAGGACGGACTTGTTCATGTTTCGCAGATCACGAACCGCTATATAAAGCACCCCTCAGATGTGCTCAAGGTCGGACAGATCGTCACGGTTTGGGTACTCGACGTTAATATTGAAAAGAAAAGAATTTCACTCACAATGAAGAAGCCCAAGGACATTGAATAATGAATAAACTCGACAGCAAAAACTCAAAAAAGCTTATATATCTTTGCTCGCTGGCATATTTCGTCAGCTACCTTACCCGAATAAATTTTGCTGCTGTAATTGCAGCGATAATAGCCGACGGCTACATTGAAAAAGCGGCGGCCGGAGCAGTCACCACCGTAGGCTTCATCACATACGGCGTAGGTCAGCTCGTCAGCGGCAAGCTCGGCGACCGTTTTGATCCCAAGAAGCTGATGACTCTCGGCTTTTTCACAACGGCGGCAATGAATTTGCTCATTCCGTTTGTCAGGGGAGCAGTTCCGATGTGCCTTGTTTGGGGCGTAAACGGATTGGCACAGTCGCTCATGTGGCCGCCGATGCTTAAAATAATGAAAACGGCAATGAACGAGAATGATTTCAACAAAGGCTGCGTTCAGACCAACCTCGGCAGTACTGTTGCAACGGTTCTAATCTACCTTATCTCACCCATTGTAATCTCCGCATGGAGCTGGAAGGGCGTATTCTTCATTGCAACTGTCTGCGGAATCGCAATGGCAATAACATGGTACGCTGTGCTGACAAGAATCGAACGCTCGGCGGATATTAAATATATTCTAAAAAAATCTTTGGATAAGAGAAGCAAAAAGCACAGTACGGCTATGCCGATAGTTCTCCTTATCTTCACCCTTGCGGCGATATTCTTCCAAGGAATTCTCCGTGACGGTGTTACGACATGGCTTCCGACATATATCTATGAATCATTCGGACTGAGCAGTGAAAAATCCATTCTCACCAGTGCGGTTATCCCGATATTTTCATACATCAGCCTGCAAATCTGCTCAAGGCTCTATAACAAAACAGGCAGAAAGCCTTTCAAATGCGCATTTATGATTTTCGCCGTCGGTGCAGTTGCAGCAATAATTCTTGTCGCTTTCGGCGGTCGTTCCGTCATTCTGACAGCTGTTATGTGTGCCCTCATCGTCGGCTGTATGCACGGCGTTAACCTTGTGCTCATCAGCTTTATTCCCGGAATTTACGGCAACAACGAGAACGTTTCCGAGCTTTCGGGCACGCTTAATTTCATGACATATGTCGGTTCAGCGGCTTCGGCTTATGGCTTCGCCCTGCTTTCGGACAGCTTCGGATGGAACGGCACAATAATCAGCTGGGCTGTAATCGCCCTACTCGGCTCGGCGGCAGTCGGAATCTGCAAAATAATTGATAAGGAACCTAAAAAATGAACGATAAAAAATCAAAGAAGGAACAAAAAATCAGCTTCTGTCCCGTCGCGGGAAAATGCGGCGGCTGCCAGCTGCAAAACATGACATACGAACGTCAGCTCGGATTTAAGGAAGCAAAGGTAGTTAAGCTCCTCGGCAAATACTGCCATGTTGAAAAGATAATCGGCATGGAGCACCCATACCATTACCGCAACAAGGTTCAGGCAGCCTTCGGTTCAACGAGGGGCGGCAAAATAATTTCCGGAGTTTATCAGTCCAAATCGCACAGAATAGTCTGCGTTGACCGCTGCCGAATCGAGGACAGAAAAGCCGATGAAATCATCGTGACTATCCGTTCGATGATGCCGAAATACCGCATGACAGCTTACAATGAGGACAGGGTTACAGGATTTCTGCGTCATGTCCTCGTTAAACGAGGCTTCAAGAGCGGTGAAATTATGGTTGTGCTTGTCACAGGAACTGTCGTTTTCCCCGGCAAGAACGCTTTTATAAAGGAACTGCTTGAAATCCACCCCGAGATTACGACTATCGTTCAGAATATCAACAATTCCGACACAAGCATGGTTCTCGGCGAGACTGAAAAGGTACTTTACGGCAAGGGGCATATCAAGGACTCGCTCTGCGGCAGTGTTTTCGGAATATCGCCGAAATCGTTCTACCAAATCAACCCCATTCAGACCGAAAAACTCTACAACAAGGCAATGGAGTTTGCAAATCTCACCGGCAAAGAGACCGTTATCGACGCTTACTGCGGCATCGGTACAATAGGAATTGTCGCCGCTAAAAACGCTAAGCAGGTCATTGGCGTTGAGGTCAACCGTGACGCAGTTCACGATGCGATTGCAAACGCCAAGCTCAATGATACGAAGAATATTAGATTCTATTGCGCCGACGCAGGCGAATTCATGGTCGACATGGCTTCAAGCGGCGAAAAAGCGGACGTTGTTTTCATGGATCCGCCGAGAGCCGGAAGCGATAAGGCATTTCTTTCCTCTGTCGTCACGCTCGGCCCGAAGAAAATTGTCTACATCTCCTGCAATCCCGAAACACAGGCAAGAGACCTCGCTTTTCTCACCCGCAACGGCTATAAGGTCAAAAAAATTCAGCCCGTCGACATGTTCCCCCATACTGCACATGTAGAAACTGTTGCGTTATTGGTCAGGAACATATCAGCTAAATAAAATGTTGTTATAGAGGTTAGAACGGAAAAACCTGATTAAAACTCAATGCAATTAACGCCTTCGATGATTGTTCCGAATCAACACAAATAATCACATAAACCCGACCGCTCGCAAATGAGTTGTCGGGTTTATTTTCTCGCATAAATGCACCAAAGCAAATCTCCGCAGATTGCTCCACGGAGATTGCGTTTTATTAAATTAGTACCAAATCCAGCCGAAGAGGACAATCATAATTATCCACTGAATAGTGCTATATTTAACGTTCACTTTACATTCGGCGGTTGTAACCTTGCCGTATTCATCGGTAACGGTGCAGTTTATTTTTGCCGAGCCGGTTTTAACTGCGAAATAATTTCCGTCGGCGTCAACGATAACGCATTTGGGGTCGGAGGATTTATACTCGACCTTGTAGCCTACATTATCGAGATTGGTAATTTTCGACTCAAGCTGTCCTGACTTTTTATAGTTCGTCTCAATATTATTGAGCTTCACGGATATAGATTTGAGCTTGCCGACACTTTCGGTTTCAAAAGCGTCGCAATTCTTGCAATAACGTGTTTTCACTCCGTCGGAAATTGTTGTCGGAGCGGTTGTAATCTTCCATTCTCCGAACACATGTGCAGATTTATCAACATCTCTTGTTTGCGTCACATTGCAGCGAGTGCAGTATCTTGTTTCAACGCCGATTTCTGTGCAGGTTGCCGGCGTTGTATGCTTCCATTCTCCAAAATTATGACCAAGGGCATTGGTATAGTTATCAACATAGCTGTCATTGCATTTTGTACAGGTGTAAGTTGTATATCCCTGCTCCGTGCATGTGGGTTCAGTTACAACAGCTTTGTAATCGTGAACATCACAAGCTGTAGATAAGGTCAAATTTAAAGCTGGAACGATACCCTCTGTAGTAACCTGAACACAGTAGTAGGCGTCGGTCGCCCAGCCACCACTATCAACTTCTGTAGCATAGTAGGACTTAGATGGTGAGCGTAGCCAACACCAAGAGTTTCCACTGTCGTCTCTCGAGCTAGTGCTAAACGATAAGCCCTGGCACTTTGCATAGTCTGTTCCCTTTCTACGTCTTGCGGTATCGTTTGAATTGGCAGAACTAAATCCATAGCTTCTGTTCGAAGCCTCGTCATATGAAAGTAGTGTAATTTTGTCCGATGTGGAATTGCTGTCGTATTTACTGTCATATGTACTCTTATTCTCTCTTGTAAGCTCTTTTATTCTGTCCTGCTGCATTTCACTGAATGCAGTGTTATAAAATTCATTGTTCAGCCATGCTCTCAGGCTGCTGTTTTCCCAGTTGCTTGCAAAATGCGTTTTATTGCTGTCACCCCAGTATTCGTAATCAGCATAAAGAACAAAATTATTATAAGGCTGTGAATCTATTGCACTGTCGCAGACAACCAACCCGCTGCTTGCATCAAGTACACGCCATTTCAGCGGCTCATAGTTAAAATAATATACATTGTTTATGTAATAACCGTTGAAATCCTGACATGAAGTTACTGTAGAAGACGTAGCCTCTGTACACCCCGGACGATATTGGTTTATTTTCACAGCACGGTATTTGCTGCCGCCGTAAGGAATGTCCTTATATAACATCATATCCTTAACAGGCTTCATGTTACCGTCGCACCAATCACCTGTTCCGGCGTAGTAGTTGTAGTCTACCCAAGAAATGCTCGCTCCAGCTGATTCAATCTTTGCGATAAGGTCACTGTCCTTAACCTCACTCTGTGGATAAGAGCCAAATTCGATTAAATCACCGACCTTGTACGACGATAAATCCATAGCCTTTGCTTTTGGTGCGAAATCAATTCCGCCCATCGGCGCAACGCCGATAAGCATAACCACAATCAAAAGCGTTGATAGAATTCTTTTCGCTGTTCTTTTCATTGCATTTCCTCCTATTTTCGGAGCAGTTTTTCAGCACATTGTGCATGTTTATGCCCCGTTGTTCGGGAATATTTTACTGCAATAAATCTGTTTTGTCAATATAATATAACCTGAAGCAAATGCAAACATCTTTGAGGGATTAACTAGGATTTTCAGGTTATCCAAACGCTTGTTGACAATATTCTTATTTAGCTGTATAATTCACCTTACTAATGAAAATCGTGTCGAATTTATTGCATTGTTGACGAGGGTAAAATGATACGGCTGTTCATGTAAATACAAAAAACATGTCGAAAAAAGCACAAGCATGGATATGTATTATTATTGGTCTGATTGTCGGAACAGTGTTTACATTCGGTATGCAATATTGGAACTCGTCTATTACAAAAGAGAATGCAGTATATACCGAAGCAGTTTTTTCTTCTTATAAAGAAAGCTACAAATGCGGCAAGGTTAATGAAATGATCTTACATTTCGAAAATCATGATTATTTAATCATTGACAGTAACTGTTGCAGTCAAGAAGTGGTTAATGAAATTCATTCCTTAAACCGTGGATCGATTCTGAAAATATACTATCACCCCGGTAGCAACAAAATCATGGAGATGACCTGCAACAGCAAAACAATTCTTCAATTTGGCGACTCTTTCTCCAAACTTTCACAAGACAGGCAGGCTTTCACGGCACTTGGAATTATCATGTATTGCGGAACGGTTTATGGCATAATCCTGCTTATACGAGAAAGAAAATAATAATTATTTCTTTTAAAAAATCACTAAAATTCTTTTTTGCTCTTGATTTAATTTCATAATAGTATATAATTAAACTACAACTATTTGGAGGTTTGTTATGGAAGAGAATAAAAAGGATCAGTTTGACAGAATTGATGAACTCCTTAAAGATACTTCGGCAGAGAACAGAATTAAGTTTAATGAAGATGACGCAATAGATTCACTTTCATCTCAGGATAGCGATCCTGTTGAAGAACTGGCCGAGCCGACTGTTCAGAATATTGAGACAAGCAGTGTTCCCGAAGAGGAGGACTACGATGACGAAGAGGATTCTTCCGATTCGATATGCATTATTGACGAAACTTCAACCACAATAGAGCTTTCCGACAGCACCGAATCATATCAGACGGCAAGCGACGAAAAGCCTCGCAAGAAGCCTAAGGAAAAGATCAAGTTCAACGCCTTGCAGATCGTTATAATGTGCGTTGTCGGAGTTGCGCTCCTTTGGTGTATTGCTTTCACGGTGGATCACACGATTGCGGCTCAGGGCTACTCCCCTGTTTTCTGCGTTCAGACTCAGGCCTATGAGGACGGCAGCGTAAGCTACAAGGGCCTCGGTTACAAGATTCAGTTCAGATTTGACGCCAGCGGAAATCTTACGCAGAAATGCGTACCGGCATGGAAAGACGGTCCGAATGATATTGCCGATAAGCAGGCAAGCGGAGCTTCATTTGAATAATAACTAAAATAAAACACAAAAAGCACAGAGGCTTAGTTAATCGCTTCTGTGCTTTTATTATGCATAAATTATTCTGATTTTGAAACTTCCTTAATATACTCTCTGAAAAAGATTACGCTTTCCTTAAGTGCTGAAATCGGGCAGCGTTCATCTGTGGCGTGAGTTGTCAGGAAAAGATTAACGGAGACATTAAACGGAGCATAGCGAAGAATGTTGTCGCAAATCTTTCCATAACGGTAAGAATCCGTTCCACCCATTACAAGGTACGGAGCAACGGCAACGTCGTTGGGATGAAGTCCTTCCTCGACCTTTCTGATTGCATTGAACGCTCTCGAATCGGTCGGTGAGAACTTGGTTGCTTCCTTGCTGTAAAGACGCTCAACCTCCAAATCCTTATAGCGAACAGCCTTGCGAATGTGCTTTTCAACATCATCAATCGTGTCACCGGGAAGAGGTCTGAAATTGATTGTAATATTCGGTCTCTGCGGCAGAACGTTTGGCTCGGGACTGCCCTCACACATTGAGATACTCTGAATCGTTCTGACCATGCTTGCAGATTCCGGAATGGTTTTAAGTACAAGCTTGATAATCGGCTTGAGAAGCCATACATTGCACATTATAACTCTGCCGAGGTAGTTTGCCTTCCTGCCGACAGTGTCAAAAAGCTCGGTGAGGAACGGCAGCATATGCGATTTAAACTGATGTCTTTCAACATCTTTAATAGTATTGGCGAGCTTTGCCATGCCGCTGTGCTTCGGTGCGGCGGAAGTGTGACCGCCTTTGTCGTGAACGGTGAGCTTCATATCGGCATATCCCTTTTCGGCAACACCGACTGCGGCGATATAAGTATGAATAAGTCCCTTGACATCGAGACGAAGAAGTGCACTTCCCTCATCAAGAACACTATCAAGATGAATTCCTCTCGACTGAAGAACTTTAACTATCTCATCGGCACCCGATTCCTCTGAGCAAACGATCTCCTCATTGTGACCAAAGCAGAGATAAACATCTCTCTCGGGCTGAAATCCCTCTTCCATAAGAGATTCGACGGCCTCCATAACGCAGATAAGATGATTCTTCATATCCAGAGCACCACGACCCCAGATTATCTCTCCGTCATTGTATCCGCTGAATGCGTCATGCGTCCAGTCATTCTCTGTGCCCTCGGCAACGGGAACAACATCCTGATGCGAAAGCAATGCCATCGGCTCAAGATTGGGATTCTTACCCTTCCAGCGATAGATAAGACTTGCCTTTGAAACGTTTTCCTTGACCGTATTCTGCTTTATAAGCGGATAAGCTTCGTCAAGAAAATCATGGAACTTATCAAATTCCGACCAATCTATCTCGTCCGGATTGCTTCTTGAAATTGTTTTACATTGAATTGCCTTTGATAGATGCTCGGCAACCTTATTAACGTCGATGTCGGCATCTTCGATTTTAACCCCTTCAAACTTTTTCGGCTTGTAAAAAACAGCTCTTATAAGAGTAACAACAATAAAAAGAGCCAACAAAGCCAATAAAATTTTCCACCACATGATTATGCAATACCTCCTAAAAATACAGCGTAAATTTTAGCACAATGACAAAAAATTGTCAATACTACATAACGTTTCAAAAGTCAGAATTACATAAATCGGAATATCCGTCATCATTATATTATAGCTATTTGCAAAGATTGTGAAAAACGTCAAAAATCACACCTTTTTACACTATTGAATATATTGCAATTAGGTGATTATGCACATAGCACAATTTTTGTTGGGTAAAAATGCACAAATTGAGCATAAATTATTTGTGCAAAACGCTTGACAAGCAGGAATAACCGTGCTATAATGTAGTCACAAAAAGAAAAGAAAGGAATGAATGACTTATGACAAACAACATGTACTATGTCGCAGAGGAAAAAATATTAAACGAGATCGCAAATGAAAAGAAGTTTTCATTCCGTGCTATCTTAAAGCTCCTGACAGCCAACGCTATATCAAGGAAGTTTTAAGTGCATCGGCTTTTGCGAGCCGTTAATATTGAAATTTTCCATGCCCGATACAACCGCCATGCGGATTGCACCCCGATAATCTATCGGATTCGAGAAATCGAAATTGCATGACGGCAAAGGCAGAACTCATAATCACCCGAAAAGGTTTTATCCCCCCTTCCTTTTCGGGTGATTTTTTCTTTAAAGCATATAAAGAAAATTCATAAAGTGTTAACAGACGGATATATTGACAATTGTTGAACAGTAAACTATAATGTTGAATGTCGTACAAAAAAGTAAGGGAGTGAAACACATGAAAGAAACTGTTCATAATGAACTGAGGTCGCTTTCACATCTTATTTACAGATTTATCGAAAACCTGCCGAACAAGAAAAAAATTGATTCAATGACAGGCACAAACGGCTGTATAATAGGCTATCTCACCGAGAACAGCGACCACGATGTTTTTCAAAAAGATATTGAAAAAGCTTTCGGAATAACACGTTCAACCGCTTCAAAGGTGATAAACCTCATGGAGCAAAAGGGTCTTGTTGAAAGGCAGTCGGTAAGCTGCGACGCACGTCTCAAAAAAATTGTTATGACCGACAAATCAAAGGCTGTATCGCATCTTATGGCGGAGGATATGAACCTGGTTGAAAGCGTTCTGACCGAGGGATTCAGCCCCGAGGAAAAGAAGGCTTTGTATAATTATCTCAAAAGGATGAAACAAAATCTCAAAAACTACTATACTAATGAAAAGGAGGAATTCTGATATGCATATGATCAAAAGACTAATGCAATGTATCCGAGAATACAAGCGACCGTCGTTACTCAGTCCCCTGTTTATAACGGGTGAGGTTGTCATTGAATGCTTTATACCTTTTATAACAGCTCAGTTGATTGACAGCATTGAAGCCGGCTGCGGCATGGACGTAATAACTCAGTACGGTATCAAGCTTGTGATTCTCGCAATTTGCTCGCTTACCTGCGGTGCTTTGGCGGGACATTTCTGTGCTGTTGCTTCATGCGGTTTCGCAAAGAATCTTCGACACGATCTTTTCTATGCGGTTCAGAACTATTCATTCTCAAACATTGACAAGTTTTCCGCATCGAGCCTTGTAACAAGACTCACAACGGATGTAACAAATGTTCAGAACTCATACATGATGATAATCAGGACAGCAATCAGAAGCCCATTGATGCTTATTTTCTCAATCGTCATGACAATCAAGCTCAGCCCGAAGCTGACGACAGCGTTTGTTGCGCTTATTCCGTTTCTGGCAGTCGGACTTGTGCTCATGATAAAGATGGTAATGCCGCTGTTCAAACGTATTTTTAAGCGTTATGATGCGCTTAATAATTCCGTCCAGGAGAACGTTGCAGGCATCAGAGCGGTCAAATCCTTCGTTCGTGAGGATTTTGAAAATCATAAATTTTCTATCGCATCTGACAATGTATGTAACGACTTCACAAAGGCCGAGAAACTTATGGCACTCACCAATCCCCTTGTCAGTGCCGCAATCTATGTTATCATGCTCATAGTATTCTATTTCGGAGCAAAAATAATTGTTACCTCGGGCGGCACGGAGCTTGAGGTCGGCGGTCTTTCATCAATTCTGACCTATGGCATGCAGGTTCTTATGAGCCTTCTCATGGTTTCAATGACGCTTGTTATGATTTCCATGTCCTTCGCTTCGGCCGGACGAATTGTTGAGGTTCTCGAAGAAAGCAGCACAATTAAGAACCCGAAAAATCCCGTTCGCAAGGTTGAGGACGGTTCAATCGACTTTGAAAATGTCGATTTTGCTTATTCAAAAACGCAGGAGGTCAACACTCTGCGCAACATAAACTTCCACATAAACTCCGGCGAAACGATAGGAATCATCGGCGGAACAGGCAGCAGTAAATCAACGCTTATTCAGCTCATTCCGAGACTTTATGACGTAACAAACGGAAGCGTTAAGGTCGGCGGAGTTGATGTTAGAAAATATGACATTGAGACTCTGCGTGACGCAGTTTCCGTTGTGCTTCAGAAAAACGTTATTTTTTCGGGAACAATCAAAGAGAATCTTCGCTGGGGTGATAAGGACGCAACCGACGAAGATATCATCAGAGTTTGCAAACTCGCCCAGGCCGATGAATTTATCGAGCAGATGCCCGACAAATACGACACATATATCGAAAGAGGCGGTGCAAACGTCTCCGGCGGACAGAAGCAGCGACTTTGCATTGCGAGAGCCTTGCTCAAAAAGCCGAAGATTCTTATTCTTGACGACTCCACAAGTGCAGTCGACACCAAGACTGACGCAATGATCAGAAAGGCTTTCCGTGAGGAAATTCCGGACACAACCAAGCTTATCATTGCTCAGCGTATCTCCTCGGTTCAAGATGCTGACAGAATAATCGTTCTCCACAACGGTGAGATCAACGGAATAGGCACTCACGACGAACTTATGGAAAATAACGCAATTTACCGTGAGGTATTTGAATCTCAGACAAAGGCAGGTGATTTTGATGAGTAATCCGATGCCAAAAGGAAGAAGAGCCCCGATGATGGGAATGAAATCGGGAGCCAAGAAAGGTACATTTAAAAGAATCCTCAAAATGCTTTTCAGCGAGTACAAAGCTCCGCTTATCGTGGTTGTTGTCTGCATAATTCTTTCGACGCTTGCTTCAACAACATCTAATCTGTTCCTCAATAATTTTATTATTGAAATCAAAAAAGGCATAGACACAGGCTGGGATTCGGCACTGCCTAACATTATCAAAATCATAGCAATAATGGGTTGCATTTATCTTTTGGGCGTTATCGCATCTTTCTTCCACGCAAGGATAATGGCGATAGTAACGCAGGGATTTCTTAACAAAACCCGTAAGACAATGTTCCGCAAAATGGAAAGACTGCCGATAAAATATTTCGACACACATCCGCACGGCGACATAATGTCCTACTATACAAACGATATCGACACACTTCGACAGCTTGTTTCGCAGGCTATGCCTGCCCTCATCCAGTCGGCATTGACGATCATCATTCTTGTTGCTTACATGCTCTACCTGAGCGTCTGGATGACGCTTATCGTTTTCGGCGCAGTGGGATTGATGATGATAGTCGTTAAAACAGTCGGCGGTAATTCGGCCAAGTTCTTTGTCCGTCAGCAGAAGGCTCTCGGTAAAACAGAGGGCTTTATCGAGGAAATGATGAGCGGTCAAAAGGTCGTTAAGGTCTTTAACCATGAGCAGGAAAGCTGCAAGGATTTTGACAGAATCAACGGTGAGCTTTTCAAGGAAGCGTCAAAAGCAAACAGCTTTGCAAATATCCTTATGCCTATCATGGGCAACATCGGTAACATTCTTTATGTTTGCATCGCTTTCATCGGCGGACTTCTCATTCTCTCTCCGAATGTTCACAATCTTTCACTCTCCGGCCAGGCACTCGGCATTGCCGTTGTTGTTCCTTTTCTGAATATGACAAGACAGTTCACGAACAACATCAGTCAGATTTCGCAGCATATCAACAGTATCATTATGGCTCTCGCCGGTGCAGACAGAATTTTCGACCTCATGGACGAAAAGCCCGAGGTTGACGACGGTTACGTTACACTGGTCAACGCAAAAGAGATTGACGGCAAGCTCGTTGAATGTAAGGAGCGCACCGGAACATGGGCATGGAAGCACCCCCACGAGGACGGAAGTGTTACCTACACCAAGCTCATGGGCGACGTTCGCATGGAGCATATGGATTTCGGCTATGAGCCGAACAAGATTGTTCTTCACGATATTTC
>CALBHM010000434.1 GCA_937892835.1 uncultured Ruminococcus sp.
CCTGAATCGAAGAAGATTTTTACTGTTCTTAATATGGGCAGATTTGTTACGAACGGTAAAATCAGAAAGTTCTGTCCTTATAACATACTGTGCTCGCAATGGCCGATGTATGAGATTGTAGACGGTAATCTTACCGGTGAGATTGTTTGTCAAGATGTAACGCAATGGTATTGTCCGTATTGCGGTAAATACAGAACAGCGAGTTATGTTGACAGCGAAATCGACAGAGCCGAATCTGCAATTTATACTCATATAGCGATATCGCCCGTTGTTTACGGATTTCACTGTGACAAATGTGATACGTTTGTCGGTGATTCCGGATTTGCGGACAATCGTTTTGATACTCCGTTTAGGTTTATTGCAGAGTATAAAAACGCTTTCGGTGACTGCAAGGATGTTACCGATGTTAACAGTGTAAAGCTTTATCGTTTTCTTAACAATGAGCAAAGAACTGCCGAATATTCGTTTATATTTACCGAAACCGAAAAGGACTTCGGCGACGGTAAGGACGGAAACGTAAAAGATCTCAGAACCGACGATTGCGGCAATTATAACCGATGGGATAGCCCGGATAATCCGTACCGCAAGCCTACTCTTTGGCAGAGAATTGTTGATTTCTTTGTCAAGATTGCAAGACGCATTGCGAGTGTTTTCAAATAATAGTTGCCGAAAATGTTACGCCGAATCTCTGTATATTGTATGGCGGAGATTCGGCAACAAATAAAAAGCGAACAAGTATCGAAGGAGGTTTGTTATCATGTTCGGAAAACGCTCTAAGAAGAAAAAGCACAGCAAAGAAAGCTTTGAGTTTACGGTATATGACAAAAGCATGGATGTAATTGCCGGCATTAATGACATGGAGCAGGCGTTGGCACTCTGCAAGGCTATTTCAAAAACCGATAAGGATGAGTTCTATATTATTTCCGATACAGGTGGTCGAATCTTTTCTATCGAAGGAGACGCCAAAGCCAAGTATTACCGTGAATTGGAAGAGCTGTATGCAGCCGCCCAACGTGCGCCATACATTCCCGAACCGCCTTCATCCGAAGATATGCGTTCGTTTGAAAATTTAAAATTAGAATAATTATTAAATTAAGGAGATGTTTTTATGAAAAAATTTTTGTCTGTTTTTCTTGTGCTCGTTTTGACTCTTTCATTTGCGAGTGTTTCGCTTGCTGCTGATGAATCGTCGAACGTTCCGATTGTTACTGTGAACGATCAGGTCGACCCGACTGTTCCGGAAGTTCCCGGCGAAACGGAAGAACCTGAGGAGCCTGAAGAGCCGGAAGTGCCGTCGATTGATGATTATGAGTTTGTAGCAACAATGTACCTTTGTGCCAATGCGCTTGCATTCCCCGGTCATGTTTGGCTTGTTTTTGAGAATCTTACTGAATGTGAGATTCCTCTCGGATATGTTACGCTTAACCCTCATGAGGTAATGTCCGTCGGAAGCTTGGGCAACACCCGATACGACGGCGGCGGAACATACTACAACGGTGAAACTATGATGGCACAGGGAAAGCTCGACCGAGTTTGCAAGAATACCGTTTCGCTGAAAATGAACCTTACCATGAAGCAGCTTGAAAAGGTTAACTCGAAGATCAAATCTTTGAACGCCTATCAGTTCATTTTCTGGAACTGCGGCTGCTTTGCTACGCAGGTCTGGAACTGTGTCTCGAGCAAAAAGGTTGTCCATATTGTATTGCCGGTTTTCACTGTACTCAATATGTATATTCTCGGTGCAAAAAACGGTCAGATCCGAATGCCGGAAACCACAATCGACAGAGCGTTTAAGCAAAAGCGAGACTGCGCCGTTCCGGCGAACGAGAAGTCATTCAGAAGGTCATGCGTTGGCTGACCTTCTGAAATTTTTTGTAATTCCATGTAGTATTAATTTTAACATTTAGGAAAGCAGGGATTTAATGAGCAGAATACATATGAGAAAATCTTTAGTTTATTATATTGTTAAAGTTGACGAAGAAACAGCGAAAACGGGAAAAAGGCTTTCGATGATTGTTACGGACGGAAATGTGCGAAGACTTGCATTTTATGAGACCGAATCTAATGAACAGACGAAATGTCTGGAAGGAACTTTTAAAAAGCTTTATAGCTATATTGATGACTCTGAGCATTTAATAGTTGAATCTATAGAAAAGATGGATTATTCAAGAATTGATATACAAAATTTTTTCCCATATAGTGAAATACCATTAGAAGTTTTGGATGAATGGTTCAAATGTGTAGTTGAACGCATGAGAAATGATCTTTTACCTATTTGCAAAAATATTGCGTATCAGTTTTTATTGTTTACTGAAGATGGCAGTATTTGCCCGATAACCGAGGCCGAACATCACGAAAGATACGAGAGTTTGTTGTCGGCTTACAAAATAATTCGTTACTACGGTGAGATGATTTATAAGCTTAGTGATTCAGATGAAGATATTATATTTGCCGGCTTATTTATAGCTTCCTTTGAGGACTTTTTTCTTGCAAAATCAAATCCGTCGGCTGTCCAAAAATTAAGCGTTGAATTCCTTATGAAAGAAGTTGAGTATTTCGGCGAAATAGGCGGCGTTGATAAGAACCTTTTAAAGAAACTGCAAAATGTAGTTTACATATTTTGCACCGAGGATGAAGACCGGCTGACTAAGAGGATTATATATGAAGTATTTTTTGAATAAGTATTAGAATCAT
Organism: uncultured Ruminococcus sp.; assembly: GCA_937892835.1. Taxonomy (GTDB): domain Bacteria; phylum Bacillota; class Clostridia; order Oscillospirales; family Acutalibacteraceae; genus CAG-488. The sequence goes on from CALBHM010000434.1 coordinate 2,695, forward strand.
GCTTATATCATTTTAAAAGTAAATTTGTTTTAAAGGAACAGAAAAGCCGTGTCTTGCTATTGATTAAGACACGGCTTTTAAGATGCTATTTGCTCTGAGTGAATAGAAAATTATTTATCGAACGACGGATTGAAGGCGTAGAAGTTTTTGGAATTAAGCTTATCCGTTGCAATTCTTAAGCCTTCGCCGAATCGCTGGAAGTGGACGATCTCACGTTCACGCAGGAACTTGATTACATCACGAACATCAGGGTCATCGACCAAACGTAAAATGTTGTCGTAAGTAGTTCTTGCCTTTTGTTCAGCCGCCATGTTTTCCATCAGGTCGGCAATAGTATCACCGGTTGACTGCATTTCCGCTGCTGACCATGGTGATCCGCTTGCCGCCGTCGGGTAAACGCCTGTTGTGTGGTCGACAAAATAGGTGTCAAATCCGCTACGCTTGATTTCATCATACGAAAGATTCCTCGTCAGCTGATGAATAATCGCCCCAATCATCTCAAGATGGCCCAATTCTTCTGTTCCTATATCTGTCAGCAAGCCCTTAAGCTCGGGATAGGGCATGGAAAAACGCTGGCTGAGATATCTCAGCGACGCTCCCAATTCACCATCCGGACCGCCAGACAGTAAAGGAATATAACCTTATGTGTGAAAGAAAAAGACAAGTCTTTTCTTTGATTTTTCGTACACGATTTTGGCAATCACGCTACGTAGGGTTTCATTTTTGGCTTTTTCGCTTACCGATGCGTCGGTGATTGTTCGTAAAACTTGACGGATTCTCTCGCTGAATTCATCAACGTCAATTTCTTCAACTTTATGTGAACTTTTCTCACGCTCAAGCTGCTTTATTGTCTTTGTAATTCTTGCCTTGTTCTCACGGTACTCATCAACGGTATCTATTTCGGCGAGGAAGGCTTCTTTTGCTCTTGAAAGCCTTGCGTATTCCTTTTTAATTAAGGCGTCGTAATCGACCGTCTGAGTGATGTTTTCGGCGGGTACAAAATTGAATTGCTTGTTATTGACGAGCTTTTCAAGGTTGGCTATTACGAGTTTATTTGCTTTACTGACTGACAGACAATGGGAAGTTACACACTTACCCGTACCTTTGGTGTAGGCGTAACATTGCATTGACGGGCAAGCCGTGCCGAGCATCGTCAATGTAGCTCCGCACTCACAGCTCATAAGACCTTTTAACATCCATTCGACCTGCTGATCGGGTCGCTGATTTTTGCCGTACATGGTCTGTATCTTTGACAGCTTCGCCTGGGTAGCGTCCCACACCTCCTGAGAGATGATCGGCTCGTGAATGCCGTCAACAATTACGGTGCTCGGGTTTGAGAAGTCTCTTAGTGAGCTTGCACGGCCGTCGGTAGACCAACGGATTTTACCGACATATACGGGATTATAAAGGATATATCGAATAGTCCGAGCTTCAAACGGGTTTCCTCTGTGGGTTCTGAGACCTTTTGCGGCACACTTCAGGGCGATTTGACGCATTGGCAGACCGCTGAGAAAGTCGTTAAATATCTCTATAATGTGCGTTGCTTCGTCGGGATTGATGATGTATTTGCCGTCCTGTATGTCGTAACCGTATGCAGGAGGACATAAGGCTTCACCTCGTGAGAGCTTTTCAGTCATTCCACGTTTTACTTCTGTGGAAAGATTGATGAGGTAATATTCATCCATCCATTCAATGATACGCTCAATCAGATCACCGAAAGGGGAATCAATAATCGGCTCCGATATACTGATGACCTGTATGCCCTTTTTGCGGAGAATGTTTTTGTAAACAATGCTTTCCTCTTGGTTTCGCGCAAATCGTGAAAATTTCCATACAAGAATGGCACTGAACGGAGGCTCTTTCTCTTTGGCAAGAGCGATCATACGGTTGAATTGTGTCCGCTTGGTAGCCGTCTTTGCACTGATACCGTCGTCGAAAAAGATAAGCTCCTCGGGCACTTCAATATTGTTTTTCTTTGCATATTCTCTGATGAGCTTCTTCTGAGAATCGGGGGAATATTCATCCTGACGCTCGGAGGAAACTCTGATATATGCAGCTGCTGTTGTCATAAAAAACACCTGCTTTATTTTTGAGTAAATTAAACTTGCAAAAACGAAGCAGATGTGATAATATATTTACGCAATCTGCTCCTTTTTAATGTGTATGTGTGTGGATTGTATCTTTTGCCGTTCGGTGTTGGTAGCACCGGGCGGCGTTTTTTATTTTAAATATTATCAACGATCTGATATCCTGCCTCATTTGCGGCGGAAACGATTTTTTGATAGTTTGCTGATTTACTGTTTTTCATTCGGGTGTATCCCGATAATGATTTCGGAGCCAAATCGGGAAGATTTTGACATAACCAAAGGTATTCAGCTTCAGCGAGTTTCGCGTTTGTCTTTTTAGTTACTTTGGCTTTGTAATATTCCTTTTCCTCTTTTGTCCTCAAGTCCTTAAACGGTCGGTTGCTGTCTTTTATGATTTTTTTAAGACTGCCGTCCATATCATGATCATAATAGCCAGAAAAGCCTAAAAATGTATTGCATTGAGGGCAATTTATTACTTTTAAATCATTTGGAAGAAGTGAAAACGAGGGGAAGCGGCGATCCCTGCCGCTCTTAGAATAAACTCTGTCATTATAAATAGAGCAGTAAGGACAAAGGCGGCTCGCACTAAACCAAACTAAATCTTCAGTGATTTTAGAAATCTGTGGGTTAGTCATTTGATTACCAAAGAATAAGTCGGGGTGGGCTTTTTTTATAAGTTCTAATTCTTTTTCAGCTTGTTCAAACTGTCCATCAGCCTGTAAATATTTTACAAGCCGAAGATAATCGTCCTTTTGATATGAAAAGTTGGAATGTGCCATGATTCCATTTGACTTTCTTAAACATGCTATAGCGAGATCCATTCTTCCGTTTCTTTTAAATTCAGTTGCCTTTCTTTGAAGAATGTATTCGATATTATTAACAGGAGAAGTTAATCCATGAAGCGGCTCATATTTTGGAACGGGGATACTCATAATAGATTGAACGGTTGAAAAATCATACGCTTTTTTAATACTATTATTATTTTGAGAAAAGCTATTGCCACTTATGTTTTGTGTCGTTGATTTTGATTTTTGTTTTTGCTTTTGAAAAACAACTACTGCTACAACAATAGCTATTATAATCAATAAATACATAAAATCACCCGTAATTAAATTCTGTAATAATTAACTGCCTTGATTATAAATTCCTCGGTAACATTAAAATACTCAGCCAAATCCCAAGGTTCGGTATAACCTTGTTCAAATGCGGCTTGTAGCTCGTCCTTCGGGATGAGCTTTTTTATTGCCCATTTATCAGCTTTATTTTCAGATTTTGCTTTGATATCAAAATCCGAATATCTGTTATAAAAGCTCCCTGTAACACAATGACCGAGCTCATGAGCTAATCGTATCTTCTCATCTTTGGTGGAATTAAGTCCGAAGGGATCAATAGCAACTGCACAAGAACCGTCATTATTCATCAATGATAAAGATTGTGTTTGCGGCAAATCAAAGGAATAAACGGGTATATGTTCCGCATCGGCGAGTTGGTACAACTCCAATAACTCCATTATTTATTCTCCCTTTGTTTTACATATTCGGCAAAGCGCTTGACTTCTTCATACATTTCATCGGTTATATTGTCCGCACCGTCAAAGAGGGCGAAGCGAATATCGTCGTCTGTAATTTTAGGCTTTGTTCCTCTTCCTAAAAGCTCATCAACGGTGACATTAAAGTATTCAGAGAGCTGCAAGAGCGTTTCATAGCTTGCTTCTCTTTTATCGTTTTCATAATTACAGTATGCTTGTCGGCTTATTCCAAGATAATCAGCAACATCTTGCTGGGATAATCCTTTGGATTTTCTTATTTTCATAAGGGCTTCCATGTAATCACCTCTACCTGTATTATAGCAACAATATGAAACGTGTCAAGAGCGTGCAACAAAACGAAACAATTTTTTGTGCAAACTAACAAAAATTAAATAATTAGCAACAGATTGTTGACAATAACGGTAATGTGATATATAATAGTGTCAACGAAATGAAACGTTGGAGGTGATGAAATTGAGAGACTATCTCGTCGAATTAAGAAAGAAACATAATTTCTCGCAACAGGACGTTGCTGATTATGTCGGGATTTCAAGGCAATATTACAATGCCATAGAAAACGGAATTCGTCAAAAGAAGATGGACGTCACGCTGATAACTAAATTTGCAGACTTGTTTAAAACTTCTTTACAAAGAATCTGCGACGCTGAGTCAGAGTGGCAAGACGAAAATCAGTAAACGCAAGAACAGGAGGTGTGAGATGAAACCGAGAGAAAAGATTATTAACCGTCGCAAGGAAAAGGGGATGACGTCGAAAAGGGTATCAGAGCTTATCGGCATTACTCAAGGCGGTTACAGTCACATCGAATCAGGCAGTCGTAATCTGACTGTGCCGGTCGCAAAAAGGCTTGCAAAGGTCCTTGATATGCACTGGACAGAATTCTTTGAGGACTAAAAAGCAAAGAGCAAGATGCTCGCGAACATCCTGCTCAGTTGGGTTTAATTATTTACTTTTTTTAGTTTTTGTCTGCGACAGAGCACTACCGGCTACGCTTTTTGAACTTTTGCTGTAACGATTATCAGTAAGTATTTTTGAAGCAGTATGTGCAACCTTTGCACTTGTTTGCTTTTTATTAGCCAATTTATCACCTCCGCTATATATTGAGATTTACGATTTACATTGCGCAATATGTTGTTCGTATAATTCTATTATAGCGAATTGTCGATAATTGTCAACGAGTAATAATACAATTTGTAAATATTTGTATATGTGAACAAAAATCACGCTTATAAATTACTATAATTGTGCAAAAAAATCACATCAATAAGGAGTGTCAATTATGAAAAAGATAAATGCACTCAGAACGGCAAGAATAGGACAATTTTACACACACATACACATTAAATATATGACGAAAGGAGCGTGTTAACTATGGCCGGAGAATTGACCTGTTACAACATTCTTATTAAAGAGGACGGAACGGAAGTACCGTTCAACGATCTCACGGAAGAAGAAAGAGCGGATTTCGCCGAGCGTGCCGGTCAGAAAATGGCCGAAGCGTTTCAGGACTGGTTTTCAAGACACCCCGAGGAATTCTGAGGGGCAACACGGACAAGCATTGAAAGGAGGGATAAGCAATGGATTTGTTTTTCTGGGTATTTTTTGTCGGCTTCTTCGGTAGCATGTTCACGGCGGCGTTTTTCTTCGGCGGATATCAGGCAATTAAGGACAAGCTTTACAACATCAACGCCGAGCGAGATGCCGAGATCGTCAGACTTGCAAAGAAGCTTGACGTCGCAAACATGAAGAACCGCCGCTATCAGGTTGAACTTGAGCAGCTTCGTCAAGCACACTTTGAAGCCAACGCAAAATCAGTCCTGTTAAAAGAAAAGAACTCGCCCAGCAGTAACTGAACGAGTTCTAAGGTTGAATAAAAATCACACACTTTATTCAACCCTATTATATCAAAAAAATAATTTTTGTCAAGTAGGAGGCAAATATGGTAAAAATCACACAGTTTGAATTAGAAAATGTAAAACGTATTAAAGCCGTTGCCGTTGAACCGCAGGAAAACGGATTGACGGTAATCGGCGGACGAAACAATCAGGGAAAAACTTCTGTTCTTGATGCCATTGCATGGGCTTTGGGCGGCGATAGATTTAAGCCGTCATCAGCAATGCGTGAAGGCTCAAACATTCCGCCACTTCTTCAAATCAAGCTTTCAAACGGTTTGGTTGTTGAACGCAGAGGTAAAAACAGCGATTTAAAGGTTATTGATCCGTCGGGTAACCGTGCAGGTCAGCAGCTTCTTAATGAATTTGTTTCTCAATTTGCTTTAAATATTCCGAAGTTTATGGAATCAAGCAGTAAGGAAAAGGCAGATATCCTCTTACAGATAATCGGTGTCGGAGATAAGCTGTTTGAGCTTGAACAGAAAGAATCGGAAATCTACAACAAGCGCAGATACATAGGACAGCTTGCCGACAGTAAAAGAAAACATGCTTCGGAAATGAAAAGTTATCCCGAAGCACCTACAGACCTTGTTTCGGCGGCTGATCTCATAAAAGAACAGCAGGATATCCTTGCTCGGAACGGCGAAAATCAGCGTAAGCGTGAAAATGCTGCCAATATCAAAAGAACATATGATACGGTGAACGATGAAATCATTGCATTACAGGCAAAATTACGGGAGCTTTCAGATAAAAGAGACACGCTCTCCAACGACTTAAGAATTGCCGAAATGACCGTTCAAAGCTTGCAGGATGAATCAACGGCAGAACTTGAAAAGAGTATTGCCGAAATTGATATCATCAACAGTCATGTAAGAGCAAATCTCGATAAAATGCACATTGAAGAAGAAGCAAAACAATATACAGATCAGTACGATACGTTATCTCGTGAAATTGATGATGTACGCAAAGAAAAGTACGATCTTCTCAGTAGTGCGGAGCTTCCTCTTCTGGGGCTTTCGGTGGAAAACGGTGAGCTGATATATAACGGCTTTAAATGGGATAACCTCAGCGGATCGGATCAGCTTAAGGTAACAACTGCCATTGTTCGCAAGCTTAATCCGAATTGCGGATTTGTTTTGCTTGATAAGCTTGAACAGATGGACGAGGAAACCTTGCAGGATTTCGGCAAGTGGCTTGAATCCGAGGGCTTACAGGCAATCGCAACAAGAGTAAGCACAGGTAACGAATGTTCCATTATTATCGAGGACGGTTATGTTAAGCCGGAAGAAAAAGCAAAATATAAGGAGTGGAATTCATGAATATATCAACGGGAGTAATTGTTTCCGCACAGAAAGTCGTGTTATACGGTTCGGAGGGAATCGGTAAATCAACTTTTGCTTCGTGTTTCCCTGATCCGATTTTTATTGACACCGAGGGAAGCACCAAGAAACTCAACGTAAAGCGTATGGACAAGCCTACAAGCTGGACCATGCTTAAAGAACAGATCAAATATATCATTGCTCATCCCGAATTATGCAGCACACTCGTTGTCGATACCATTGATTGGGCTGAACAGCTTTGTATTGACGATATCTGTGCAAGGGCAAACAAAAAAGGTATTGAAGATTTTGGCTACGGAAACGGTTATGTATATGAAAAAGAAGAAATCAGTCGCTTTCTTAATCTTCTTGATGAAGTGATTGCAAAGAATATAAACGTTGTTCTTACGGCACACGCTCAGCTTCGTAAATTTGAACAGCCTGACGAAATGGGCGCATATGACCGTTGGGAGCTTAAACTCGGTAAAAAGACAAGCTCTCAGATCTCACCGCTTATTAAAGAGTGGGCGGATATGGTGCTTTTTGCAAATTATAAAACCATTACCGTGTTTAATGAAAAAACACAGAAGTATAAAGCACAGGGCGGTCAGAGAGTGATGTACACCACTCACAATCCTTGTTGGGATGCCAAGAACCGTGACGGCTTACCGGAGGAAATACCGTTCGATTTTTCGTCGATAGCTCATGTTATTCCTGATTTCAAAAAGTCTGTACCTCAGCCGACAACAACTGTTGACAGAGGCGATTTTGAAGAAATTGTCGATAGCACAACAGATACAGTTAAAACAACGGAACCTCAGCAGAAAGCAAAACCCGCAAATGAAGCAATCAATCCTAAAATAGCAAAGCCTTTGGCGGATTTGATGAATGCAAGCGGAGTTACAGAAAAAATGCTCCGTGAAACCATAGCTTTACAAGGCTATTTCCCCGAATCAACACCTATAGAAAATTACCCTGCCGACTTTGTTGAATATGTCGTCAGCATATGGAATAAGGTACTTGCGAGCATTAAGGAAAACAACGACTTACCATTTAATTATTAAAGAGGAGATTTATCATGGATAATAACAATATTGAAAGAGAGCTTGATTGGGATTCCGAAATAAACAAGGAATCCGAATTTACATTACTTCCCGAAGGTGATTACAATTTTACCGTTGTATCATTTGAAAGAGCAAGACATCAAGGCAGTGCAAAGCTGCCGCCTTGTAATAAGGCTATCGTAAAAATAAAAATTGACGGCGGCGAATTGGGAAGCACCACCATTCAGCATAATCTTTTTCTTCATACAAAGTGTGAGGGAATGCTCAGTGAATTTTTTATTGCGCTTGGGCTTAAAAAGCACGGCGAAAAGCTTGCCATGAATTGGAATGCCGTACAGGGCAAGACGGGAAGATGTAAGGTATATATTGATACATATACGCGAAACGACGGCACAGAGGGGCAGTCAAACAAGATCAAACGCTTTCTTGAACCTGCTCAGCAGTCCGCAGCACCCACTACACCGTCATGGAAGACAGGAAATAAAGGTGGTTGGTAATGGAACTGCGCCCGTATCAGCAGGCGGCAAAGGATTCTGTTTTTCATGAATGGCATAACGGCAACAAACGTACACTTCTTGTCCTTCCGACAGGTACAGGTAAAACGATAGTGTTTGCGAAAATTGCCGAAGAATGTGTAAAGAACGGTGAGCGAGTGTTAATTCTTGCTCACCGAGGCGAATTACTTGAACAAGCTGCGGACAAAATCAGAAAAGCAACAGGGCTTATTTGTGCAACAGAAAAAGCCGAGCAAAGCTGTCTTGGCAGTTGGTACAGAATTGCCGTCGGTTCGGTTCAATCCTTACAGCGAGAAAAGCGACTTAACCGTTTTGATGAAAACTACTTTAATTCAATAATCATTGATGAAGCTCATCATTGCATTTCTGACGGTTATCAAAAGGTTTTACAGCATTTTGACAATGCAAATGTTTTAGGCGTAACGGCTACACCGGACAGAGGAGACATGAAAAACCTCGGTGAATACTTTCAAAGCCTGGCATATGAATATAAGCTGCCGCAGGCAATCAGAGACGGCTTCCTCTGCCCGATAAAAGCTTTGACTATTCCGCTTAAGCTTGACCTAACAAAAGTCGGCATGCAGAGCGGAGATTTTAAGGTTGGTGATCTTGATACGGCACTTGACCCTTATCTTGAGCAAATAGCCGATGAGATGTTACAACATTGTTCGGACAGAAAAACAGTTGTTTTTTTACCGCTTATTAAAACAAGTCAGAAGTTTAAGGACATTCTGAATTCAAAAGGCTTTAAGGCCGCCGAAGTAAACGGAACAAGCGAGGACAGGGCGAAGGTCTTAGAAGACTTTGAGAATGATAAGTACAATGTTCTTTGTAATTCAATGCTTCTTACCGAGGGTTGGGACTGCCCGTCCGTTGATTGTGTCATAGTCCTCAGACCGACAAAGGTTCGCAGCCTTTACAGTCAGATGGTTGGCAGAGGGACAAGGCTTTCTCCCGGCAAGAAGGAGCTTCTTTTGTTGTATTTCCTTTGGATGACAGAGAAACATGAGCTTTGCAGACCGGCACACCTTATTTGCACTAATCCCGAAGTTGCCGATAAAATGATTGAAAATATGAAAGATGCAGCTTGCCCGATAGATATTGAAGAAGCAGAACAGCAGGCAGAAACCGACGTCGTTGCTCAGAGAGAAGAAGCATTGGCGAAGGCTCTTGCTGAGATGAAAAATCGCAAGCGTAAACTTGTTGATCCACTTCAATTTGAGATGTCTATACAAGCCGAAGATCTTTCAGGTTATGTGCCGTCGTTTGGCTGGGAGATGTCTCCACCGTCAGATAAACAGCTTGCCGCACTTGAAAAATTCGGTATTTTCCCCGATGAAGTAGGAAATGCCGGCAAGGCTAAAATGCTTCTTGACCGTTTGAACAAACGCCGAGATGAGGGCTTGACTACGCCGAAACAGATTCGCTTTCTTGAGGGCAGAGGCTTTCAACATGTCGGCACATGGCGTTTTGAAGATGCAAGAAAACTAATTGATCGCATAGCTGCCAACAGTTGGCGAGTACCGCACGATATAGTACCAAACAAATATACACCTGAACATAAGGAGGCAATGACCTATGCAGGATGGTGAAATCGGAATAATCGAAATACTTGAACACATTAACCCTGCGTTATGTTCATATCAAGAGTGGGTAAATGTCGGTATGGCTCTCAAAGAGGAGGGCTATACCGTCAGCGTATGGGATGAATGGAGTAAAAACGATTGCAGATATCATGACGGCGAATGTGAAAGGAAATGGAGAACCTTTCAAGGAAATCAAAATCCCGTTACAGCCGGTACCATTTTTCAAATTGCAAAGGATCAAGGCTGGAAGCCGTCCTTTGAGGGCACGGAACTCGATTGGGATTCTGAAATAGGCAAGGATCGAGTAATTGATAAATCATGGGTCGAAAGCCGTGAACTGAACATTCCTGAACATTGGAATCCAGTTAAGCAACTTATTACATATCTTGAAACATTATTTGACAGTACGGAAAATGTCGGATATGTAACTACCACATGGGAAAAGGACGGCAAATATCTTCCTACAAAAGGAAATTATGATCGAACGGCAGGAGAGCTTATTCAGGCATTAAACAACTGCAAAGGAGATATCGGCTCTGTTCTCGGAGATTACAGAGAAGAAGCGGGAGCGTGGATCAGGTTTAATCCGCTCGACGGAGAGGGTGTAAAAAACGACAATGTAACAGATTTTCGTTTTGCGCTTGTTGAATCGGATAACATGGAGCTTGAAATGCAAAACGCCCTTTTACACGAGCTTGAATTGCCTATTGCCGCACTTGTTTACAGCGGCGGAAAAAGCTTACATGCCATTGTCAGAATTGACGCTGCGGATTATTCCGAGTATCGAAAAAGAGTTGACTATCTTTATGCTAAATGCCAAAAGAACA
>CALBHM010000435.1 GCA_937892835.1 uncultured Ruminococcus sp.
CAATGTCGTCGGCCGTGTCCGGTCTTTCGGAAGTGCCCGAATTCCAACAGCTTTTCGTGATGTTCAAAAATCCGCTTTTAGGACTTTTGGCAGGTACACTTTTGACAGCTTTAATTCAGTCAAGCTCGGCTTCGGTCGGTATTTTGCAGGCCTTGACGGTCACGGGACAGGTCTCTATAGGTGCGGCGATTCCGATAGTAATGGGCGACGGCATCGGCACCTGCGTTACGGCAATGATATCGGGTGTCGGCACAAAGAGAGATGCAAAGCGTGCCGCAACGGTTCATTTGCTGATAAATGCTATCGGCTCGATTGTTTGGATAACCGTATTTTGGTTGGTTAAAGCACTTTTGAAGCCTGCAATCCTCGATTCTTCGGCAACATTTGTCGGAATCGCTATAATAAATACCGGCTTTAAGATATTGAATACGGCACTGTTCCTGCCACTTTCGGGTGTGCTCGAAAGGCTTGTGTGCAAGCTCATTCCCGATTCAAAGAATGCGGAGGAGGACGCAGAGCTTGACGAGCGACTTCTATTCACGCCGACGCTTGCGCTTCAGCAATGCAGCATGAAAGAAATTGAAATGGCACGCAGAGCAGCACAGGCATTGAAAAACAGCGTGAATTCAATCACGGCTTACACTCCCGAGCTTGCCGAAAGCATAAGAGGGGACGAGCAACTCTGCGACCGTTATGAGGATATGCTGGCAACCTATCTTGTTAAAATCGGTTCGGAACGTCTTGCGGACAGCGACAGTGAAAAGGCAAATATGCTTTTGAAGCTGCTCGGTGATTTTGAAAGAATCTCCGACCATGCTGTGAATCTGCTTGAATCCGCAGAGGAGATGAGGAATAAAAAGCTTGCCTTTTCCTCCGAAGCGGCAAAAGACTTTTCAACTATATCTGCGGCCGTCAACGAAATCCTTGACCTTTCAATGGAAGCGTTTATTAACAACGACCGTGCCAAGGCCGGCGACGTTGAGCCGCTTGAACAGGTCATTGACGAGATGAAAGAGAACATGAGGACAAGCCATGTTCTGCGAATGAGAAACGGCGAATGCAGCATGGAAATGGGTTTCGTCTGGTCGGATATCCTGACGAATTTTGAACGTGTTTCTGACCATTGCTCGAATATAGCAGGCTGTGTCATTGATGCGGCGGAGCATAACCTCAATCTTCATGAAACGCTCGGTAACTTTAAGCACAACAGCAAAGCGTTTGAAGAAAGATACAAATATTATTTGGAAAAGTACAACACGGTGTAAATTTAAATGTGGGTTCTTCTGTTGAAGCTGAGGTTAGTTTATGCAAACTTCTCCAAGCCTCCCCTTAAATGATTTAAGGGGAGGTGGCGCATGAGCGTCGGAGGGGATAAAGATTAAAGCTTGATAGAACCATACTACCTCAGTCACGGACAAGCCGTGCCGGTGTCTCGCTGCGACGGTACGGCACTACCCTACAGGGAAGCCGAGAAGTTTATGCTGGCTTTTCGGCCGCTGTCTTACCGCAATTTAATAACTTCTTGAAAAATTAAAGGTTGCTCGGAATTGTCCGTGCAACCTTTTTTATGTGCGATATTTATTTTACAATGCTGACAGTATATCCGCCGTTAAATGCTACAACTCGCTCCGCCTTTGACATGTCGGCTTTCGGCGGATAGTCGGTCGAAACGATCTGCACACCGCTGTTGAGAGCGATCTGCGACTCATCTTCCTTATATGAGCCGTAGTTATCCGATCTCGTTCTGATTATGAGATTCTTTTCAAGAACCTCGTTTGCCTGAGTTTGAATATCCTTAGGCTTGTTGATGAGCAGGAATGAGGCATAATCCTTGTCACGGCTGTCGTAACGGAGCATCGGGAACATAGCCTGAGTTTTGATTGAGGTGTCCTGTTCAATGTATTTGTCTGTCACTGTCGTGTCATGCAAGAGAATCATAACGTGACCTCTTGTTTCGCTGAGTGTCATCCAATCGTCGGCCTCACGCATTTCCTTGAGCGATGAATGATTTCCCATCATATCGGCAGGGGGGATAAGCGTATCTCCGAAGATTTCTTTTGCCTGCTTGCCAAGTTCATTGGCATAAGCGCAGGTGAAATAATGCATATTCTTATCGGGAATGAATACCTTTTTCGGCTCAATGATAATCGTTATCGGCAGATGATTCGGATTTGCATCCGACCAAAGCTTGATTTCTTTCAATCCGAGAGCAAAATCGTAGCAATGCGTCGGCATATCAAGAACAGGGGAATGAGAGCAAACAAAGCTTGTCTTGCCGTCCTTGACTACCGTTTCAACGTCAAGCTCAACGCTTCTGATTCCGAGGTTGAGCTGATCGGTCAGATAGTCGGCGGAGAAGGTCGCCTTCTCAGCCTTGACAAGGCCGAAGGTTACGGTCGAAGCGTCCTGAAAAAGCTTTTGCCTTGCGGGAACACACTCTTTCTGGTAGCTGTTATGAGTGCCGAGAAAAGAGACCTCGTTATACTTCACGCCGTCGGCGCAGGCTTTGTTGAGGTCAAAATCGCAGAATGAATTTTCGTTAACCTTTGTGTAATTGCCATTTTTGTAATCTTTTTCGAGCTGCTCAATGCGGTCAAGCTGCTCCTGAATGTCAATCTGCTTCTGCTCCTGAACCTGCTTTATCATGGCAGGATATGTGAAAACAAAGCAGAGAATGAGCGAAAGAAGTGCGGAAATATATTTCGTGATATATTTCATTGTCAACAGTCCTTTATTCAATAAAATTATTTGTTAAGAAAAGGGCGGTTATTGAGCCGCCCTTGAATTTTTATTTACCGTGATTTGCGGGATTTCCGCAGCACTTTTTATATTTTTTACCGCTTCCGCAGGGGCAGGGATCGTTCGGACCGGGGGCAGCCTTCTTGCGGACGGTTCTGCCTTTTTCGCTTCCGTCGGAAGCACCGCTCTCGCTTGTCACCTTAGCTGCCTGCTCACGCTTTGTATCCTCCTCGCTTCTGATGCGGACGGTGAGCATCTGACGGACGGTGTTTTCACGAATGGAGTTGCTCATCTCGTCGAACATGTCATAGCTTTCCATTCTGTATGCAACAACGGGATCCTGATTACCGTAAGCACGGAGGTTGATACCTCTCTTAAGCTCTTCCATTGCGTCGATGTGATCCATCCAGAATGTATCAACGTTTCTGAGAAGAATC